>NZ_JBOHGB010000117.1:0-22702 GCF_050699935.1 Actinophytocola sp. | reverse complement strand
TCATATGGCGCTGCTGGCAGAACAGCACACCCTACAACCCCACCCTGCACGCCGGCGCCCGTCAGCACCTCGATCAGCACGTCGCAGCCTGATTTCGATCTAAAGGTTGACACAAGGGGTGTCATGACGCCCCCCGCAGGACCGTCGCCTCGGTTTCCAGTGCGGCGACGTTCGGCTCGGGCGTGTCGCACGGAATCTCCCGCAGGTGGTGCATTCCGGTCGGCAGCCAGCAGTAGAAGTTCATCGCACGCAGCGGGGGAGAGTAGGCGTGGATGGACACCGTGGGCTCGGTGCCCACGTTCACCAGGTTGTGCAGGTAGTCGGCGTCGAATCCGACCGTGTCGCCGGCACGGTGCCGGCGGGTGCGTAACCGGGTTCCGTGCACGGCGCCGAAATCCTCGAGCAGCGAACCGTGGGCGACGGTGAACGCGCCGACGCTGCCGCCGTGGTCGTGCAGCAGCGTGTCCTGTCCGATGTCCCAGCAGATCAGCCACACCTCGACGGCGGCCTCGTCGGTACCGTCGAGCCGGAGCCGCGCGTAGAACCGCTCGGTGAGGTCGAATCGCACGGAATTCGACCAGCGGTCCGGAGAATTCGCAATTTCAGTGACCATCGTGTGCAGCTCGTCGGGCGATAAAGAATTGTGAGAATTCGCGGGAAACGACCGCACGGTGGAATGGCGATGCATAGCCACGAGACAAGCCCTTTCGCTTGGCACCCGCGGTGTCCCCGCTCGCCGGTCACTCGTTCCGACCTTCGAGTAAGGCCACCACGTGGTGTATCTCGCTCGAGCCGCCCGCCGCGCGGTCGACACGCGCACGTGTTCGCGCTGGCGCACTGCGGCACGGCCCGATGAGGCGCTAAGGTTAGCGCTCGCTGAAAGAATATCTGGTGGGGAGTCGGGGCACAACGGGCCGGGCCGCCGGTGAAGGGAATGGCGCCATGCGGATAACGAAGGCGCAGCGCAATGCCGTGGCCGAGCGGATCACGAGTCTCGAGCGGATGTTCTACGGGCGCGGTCCACGCAACGTCCAGGTGTCGGTCAGCGACGATGATCCGGTGAGCCTCATCGTGTTGTCGATCGACAGCCTGACCGTCGCCGACGCGGTGCTCGGCGAGCGTGGCCACCGCGAGGCGGTGATCCGCCACCACGAGGCGCTGCACGAGGCCACCCGGGCGGACTTCCTCGAGGCGGTGGAGAGCGTGGTCGGCGAGCAGGCCACCGCGTACCTAGCCCAGGTGCATCCGGACACCGGCAACGCGATCCGGGTCTTCGTCTTCTCCGAGCAGATGCACGAGGCCGAATAACGAGGTCGGGGACTGTCGGTGGGGTTGCCTAGTATCGGTCTCGACGACCGAAAGACCTCTCGCGGAGACGGCGAACCGGACATGACCACCACGGCGGAGCTCATCGGGCGGGACCACCCCGCCGGACTGCTGCGTGCCGAGATCGACCGCGCCGCGGAGAGCCACGGCGGGCTCGTGCTGGTCACCGGGGAGGCCGGGATCGGCAAGACCACGCTGGTCACCGATGCCATGGAGACCGCGCGTGGGGCCGGTTCGCTGGTGCTGTCCGGCACCTGCTGGGACTCCTCAGCCGCGCCCGGCTACTGGCCGTGGGTGCAGGTCATCCGCGCGTTACGCCGGCAGGTCGGGGCCGAGCAGTGGGCGATCATCGGGCCGGAGCTCGACCAGATGCTGGGGGAGAGCGGTCCGGCCGCGCCGGCGGACGGGTTCCAGGTCTACGACGCGGTCACCAGCGCGCTGGTGACGGTGGCGCAGTGGCAGCCGGTCATGATCGTGCTCGACGACCTGCACTGGGCCGACCCCGAGTCGGTGCGGTTGCTGGAGTTCGTCGCGAAGCACACCTGGTTCGAGCGGCTGCTGCTGGTGGGCACGTACCGCGACGTGGAGGTGGAGGGCACCGACCATCCGCTGGCGCCGCTGCTGCTGCCGCTGCTGGCCCGCGCCACCACAGTCACGCTCGCCGGCCTGGACTCGGCCGAGGTCGGCGCGCTGATGGCCCGCACCACGGGCGTCGTGCCGGACGACGAACTGGCCGCGGAGGTGCACCGGCGCACCGGCGGCAACCCGTTCTTCGTCGAGCAGACGGCCAGGCTCTGGCACGGCGGCAACGCGCTGACCACGGTCGCGCCGGGAGTGCGGGACGCGGTGCGCAAGCGGCTCGCGCTGCTGCCGCCGGCGGTGTCCACGCTGCTCACCGCCGCGGCGGTGCTCGGCCGGGAGTTCCACCGGCAGGTCCTGGCGGCCACGGTGGCGATCCCGACGGCCGTGGTCGACCGGATGCTGAGCGAGGCCGTCGCCGCGCGCTTGGTGGTCACCCTGGGCGAGGGCCGGTTCGCGTTCGCCCACGACCTGGTGCGCGAGACGCTGTACGAGTCGCTCGACGAGGAGGAGGCCCGCCGGCGGCACGCGGCGGTCGTCCGCGCGCTCGACCGGTCCCCGGCGCTGGCCGAGCGGATCTTCCCGGCCGACCGTGCTCATCACGGCTACCTCGCGGGCGGCGAGCTGGAGCCCGGCGTGGTCGTCGACCTGCTGACCGCGGCGGCCGAGGAAGCCCGCCGCCGGATGGCCACCGAGGAGATGATCGGGCACCTGCGCCGCGCGCGCGAACTCGTCCCGGACGACGATCCGCGGCGACCACGGATCAGCCTCGACCTCGGCGTGCAGCTCCACCACCGCAACCTTGCCGACGAGGCGCGGGCGGCGTTCCGCGAGGCCGGTGACGTGGCGCTGAAGCTCCCGGAGCCGGGCCCGCTCGTCAGGGTCGCGCTGACCCTGTGGGGTTTTCACGACGCGGGCGGCTCGCTGCGCGAGGAGCTCATGCGCGCGCTGCACGCGAGGTTGCTCGGCCCGGCCGGCGACAAGCCGCTGGACCGCTTGGCGCAGGAGGTGATCCTGCACGTGATCGCGCACGCCCGCAGCGACCACGACGACGACGCGCTGGTGCACAGCCTGTGGACCTGGCACGACACGATGTGGGAGCCGGGCAACGCCGCCGAGCGCCAGGCGCTCACCGACGAGTTGGTCTCGGTCGCGCGGCGCACCGGTGACGTCGAGATGGAGATGTACGCCACCTCGCTCGGCTGGGTGGCGGCCATCGAGCTGGGCGATCCGCGCTTCATCGACCGGCTCACCACGTTCGTCACGATGTCCGAGCGCGACCCGGTGCCCTCGATGCGGGCCGGCGCGTTCATCGACCAGAGCATCTTCGCCGCGCTGCAGGGGCGCTTCGACGAGTCGGCCGCGCTGCTCGAGCAGGCTTTCGAGATATTCCCGGCGGAGGCGGACCTCTACTTCTCCTACATGGGCCACCACCTTCGCTGGGGCCTGCTGACCCTGCAGCGCCGGTTCGACGAGCTGGCCGAGCTGCGCCGGCAGTCGCGAGAGCTGCGCTACCCGCATCCCACGCTGCTGGAGGGGATCAACGCCGCACAGCGCGGTGACGGCGAGACCGCGGCCCGGTGTTTGGCCGAGGTCGGCCCGGTCACGGGGCCGTACGCGTCGATGCTGTTCCGGTTGCGGGCGCACGTGGCGTTCCTGACCCGGGACGCCGACGAGTGCGCGCGGGCACGCGCGGAGCTGTCGCCGCTGCTGGGCGGGTGGCTGGTGGGCTGTACGGCTGCGACATCGGCGGCCCGGTGGCGTACTGGCTCGCCCTGGTCGACCTCGCGGAGTCCCGTGTGGACTCCGCCGAGGAGGGGTTCCGCGCGGCCGTTCGGTCGGCGGAGTCGCTGGGCGCCCGGACGTGGGTGGTGGAGGCGAAGCTCGGCCTGGCGCTGGTGTCGTCGGAGCCGATGGCCGCCGACCTGCGCGCGGAGGCGGCCGAGGAGGCGACCCGGCTGGGCATCCGCCACCACGCCGCGGACGGGTCGCCTTCCTTGCCCGCCAACGAGTTCCGGTTCACCGGCGAGGTCTGGTCGCTGGCGATGGCGGGCCGGACGGTACACGTGCCGGACGCGAAGGGCCTGCGCGACCTGCACCTGCTGCTTTCCTCGCCCGGCACGGAGATCCCGGCGACCCGCCTGCTGAACCCGGCGGGCGGCGAGGAGGCGGTGGCCGCGGCGACCCTGTCCGGCGACGAGGTCCTGGATGTCCAGGCCCGGTCGGCCTACCGCCGCCGACTGTCCGAACTGGACGAACAGATCGACGACGCCACGGCCGCGGGCAACGATACGAAGGCGGCCCGGCTGGACGTGGAACGCGAGGCCCTGCTGACCGAGCTCCGCGCGGCGGCCGGCCTGGGCAACCGCCACCGCCGCCTGGGCGATGAGGCGGAACGCGCCCGCAAGGCGGTGACGGCCCGCATCCGCGACACCCTCCGCAAACTCGACGACCGGCATCCGGAGCTGGCCGCCCACCTACGCGAGTCCGTCTCCACCGGCACCACCTGCTGCTACCGACCCATCACCGCCACGTCCTGGCGCCTGTAGCCGGAGAACCTCCCGGGTCACCGGGTCATCAGCACCGAGCACGTTCAGACAGGTCCAGACGAAAACGTCGACATTCTCCTGACCACGCCGCGTTCGTGCCGGGTGAAATCCGCCGCCGCCGATGTCCGTGAGGAGCTGGCGGGCAATACGCTCGACGCCTTGCTCTCGTCCGAGATGGTCGTACCAGTCGTCCAACAGTGCCCTGAACAGTGAACGTGCTTGTGCGTGGTCGCCCGCCATCGCGGTCCATTGGACCAAGCACGCTCGCGTGAGGAACAGGTGTGGGTGGGAGGCGCCGAGAATGCGCCTCCTGTCCTCGACGAGGTGCCGGAAGAGGTCGGCCGCCTCGGCATGGCGCCCGGCGCACCCGTTGAACTTGGCGATCAACGTTCTCACCTGCAGCACGCGTGGGCTGTCGACTCCCAACACACGCGCGTAGTCGTGCCGCAACGGTTCGAGGAGCCGAAGAGCGTCCTCGACGTCCTGCTCCGCGACGGCGGTGCAGATGTAGTGGCGCGTGAGCAGGGTGTCGTGGTGGTCGTGTCCCAGCACTCGCTCGTGATCCCCGAGAGTTCTTTGCAAGAGGTCGAGCGCTCTTGTGTGGTCACCGGAATAGCACACACTGTAGGCATACAAGCGACGTGCTCTCAGCGTGTTCTGGTGATCAGCACCCCATACGTCGTCGAGGTCGGGAATGAGCGCTGCGAGAATCTCGGCGGCGCGTATCGGGTCATGGCCATTGCTCAGGCATTCACCGACGGTCAGCCGCAGGCGGAGAGTGGCCGGATGACGGGAGCCGAGTTCTTCCTCCCGTCGTTCGAGCGTGTTGGTCAGTGCGTCGACGGCGAACTCCGCCTTGTTCATGGCGGCCGCGAACGCCATCGAGACGTCGGCGTCCGGGATGTTGTGGTCGGCCGCTTTCCGGTACGCCACGGCGGCGACCTCGTGTTGGAAGCGCGTCATCGCGGCGTCGCCGATGTCGACCGCCCGCCGTGGGCTCGCGTCAGCGATGAGCCGGTCCCACGTCGTTCTGGGCACGACGCCGAGGCCGGGCAGATCGATGAGATAGTCGAAGGCGAGATAGCGGTCGGCATCGTCGGCGGGCAGCAGCAGGCTACTGGTGCCGTGGCTCGGGGTGGTGGCCCATTCGACGGCCTCGTCGAGGGGCTCCGGGCGGAGCAGCGGCCCACCCTGTTCGGCGAGATAGTGCTCGGAAAGGCTTGCTATCAGGTCGATGTGCAGTGGTGTGTGGATGCCCGCACGCCGGCAGTCGACGGCCGCGGCGACGAGCGCGGCACCCCGCGGATGAGCACCCTGCCGCCACGCGTTGCGCCAGTCCTGCGCGAGCTGTGGGCCGGCCGCGAGGAGTTCCGCCAGGCCGAAGGTGCTCGTCTTGTCCAGGGCCAGCGCGATGCGCGGATCGTCGGTGAACTCGCGAGCCCGGTCCAGTTCCTCGATGCTCCAACGACGTCCGAGCTCCACGGTGGTCGCCAACTCCAACACATCGCGTGCCTCGCGCCACGATTCCCGTTCGATACCCGTCTGCTCGCGTTCTTCGCGCGCGCTGAACCGGTCGAACTCGGCACTGCGCAATGTCGCGATCACCAACGTCTGCCGGGCCCGATCATCGAGGAACCTGGCGAGGATGGCGGTGGTCAGACCGCCACTGCCCAGAAAGCGCTCCAGGTCGTCCAGCCACACGACGACCCGTCGTTGCTCCATCACGACGGGTACGACCGCGGACAGCGCCTCCCGGCCGGCGGGTGCGATGAGGACATGGTCGGGGAGCGTCGCACGGATCGCCTCGTACGCGGCGCGGGTCTTGCCGGCCGTGGAGTCGCCGGTGAGCAGGACGAAACCACCACGGGCGACGGCTTCGCGCAGGGTCGCCTGGATATCTCGGGGAACATAGGGTGGCACCCGGTCGATGCCCGATGTCCCGTCCGCCGTTTTCCGGATGACGCTGGCCGGATGCACCCTCAGCACAAGAGGATCGTTGAAGTCCCGTACCCGTCGTAGGCGGCCGGCGGAATTCGTGCCCACCAGCTGACTGGGAAGCGCCACCTTGTGCTCCGCCCGCTTGTCCAGCAACTCCTTGATACGCGCGCTCGTCGTGCCGAAAATGGCGGCCGCGAGGCTCGAACCGATCGCCGCCGCCGCGGGCCCAGGTAGCCATATCGCCGACGCGGCGCCGGCCCCCGCGCCCAGAACCATCGACGCTGCCAGCAGTGTCCACGTCGTGCGCCGATCCGTCCGCCACCTCGAACGCACGACAGGAAACCTCCGCTCAGAACGCAGACCATGGCGATCACCACGAATTCTGCCGTGAGAAGCGGAGATTATGGGTATCCGGTATCGAACAATTCGATCAATGCGCGGGCGGCGGGGCCTTCTCGCGTCAAGAAGGCCCCGCCGTCACCCCCGGCCCTACTTCCGGTTGTACAGCCGCATCGTCAGCGAGCCGAAGATCGCGATCAGCGCCACGCTCGCGACCAGCACCCACGTGATCTCGCCGGCGTCCGGTGAGCCCTGCATGAGCCCGCGTACCGCCGCCACCAGGTGCGTGATCGGGTTGATCTCCACGAACGCCCGCAGCCAGCCCGGCATGGTCTCCGGCTCGACGAAGACGTTCGACAGGAACGTCAGCGGGAACATCACCATCATGCTGACCCCCATCACCGACTTCTCCGACCGCAGGAACAGGCCGAACATCGTCCACACCCACGAGAACGCGAACGAGAACGCCACCAGCAGCACGATGCCGAGCACGACCCCGACGAACCCGCCGGCGGGGCGGAAGCCCAGGACCAGGCCCACCCCGAGGATGACCGTCGCCGCGGTGACATAGCGGAACACGTCGCCGAAGAGGGCGCCCACGAGCGCCGACGGGCGCCACACGGGCAGCGTCCGGAACCGGTCGAACACGCCCTTCTCGATGTCCTGGTTCACGCCGAGACCGGTGTACATGGTGATCATCACGACGCTGGTCACCATGATGCCCGGCAGCAGGAACTGCAGGTACTCGGTCACCGAACCGGCCAGCGCGCCGCCGAACAGGTAGGTGAACATCAACGTCATGATGATCGGGAACGCCGTCACGTCGAACATCTGCTCCGGCACGTGCTTGATCTTGAGCATCGCGCGCCAGCCGAACGTCAACGACGCGGACCACGCACTGGGTCTCGTCGGCGCCTCGCCGGCGGCGAGCACCGCGTTCAGGCTCTCCGCGGCGGGCGTGTAGGTGCTGACACTGGTTTCGGTCGTCATGGTCATGCCGCAACCTCCTCGGACTCGGTGGCGGGGTGGTCGGTCAGGGCCAGGAACACCTCGTCGAGGGTCGGCTGGCCGAGTGCGAAGTTGTCGACGGTGATGCCGGCCGCCGCGAGCTCGGCCAGCGCCCGGGACGCCTGCTCGGCGGCCTCGCGGTCGGTGTCGTCGCCGGACAGCTGCGCGGTGAGCGCGACCGGGTCCGCGTCGAACCGCACGCCGGTGCCGAGCACGGTGGTGAGCACCTGGTGCGCGGCCCCGCGCTGGCGGGCGTCGCGCAACCGAACGTGGATCGAGCCGGCGCCGACCGACGCCTTCAGCTCGCCCGTCGTGCCCTCCGCGATCACCTTGCCGTGGTCGATGACCGCGAGCCGGGACACGAGCTGATCGGCCTCGTCGAGGTACTGCGTGGTCAGCAGCACCGTGGTGCCCTGCGCGACGATGATGCGCACGATGTCCCAGACCTGGTTACGGCTGCGCGGGTCGAGCCCGGTCGTCGGCTCGTCGAGGAACAGCACGTCCGGCGTCTTGATGATGCTCGCCGCGATGTCGATGCGCCGCCGCATGCCGCCGGAGTAGTTCTTCACCTGCCTGTCCGCGGCGTCGGTCAGCCCGAACGCCTCGAGCAGCTGCGCCGAGCGCTCCCGCGCGGCCGGCTTGCGGTGGCCGAGCAGCCGGCCGAGCAGCACGAGGTTCTCCATGCCGGTCAGGTCCTCGTCCACCGACGCGTACTGCCCGGTCAGGCTGACCAGGCTCCGTACGGCGTCGGCCTCGCGGACCACGTCGTGCCCGAAGACCCGCGCCTCGCCGCCGTCCGGGCGCAGCAGCGTCGCGAGCACCTTCACCGCGGTGGTCTTGCCCGCGCCGTTGGGCCCCAGGAACCCGTACACGGAGCCGGCCGGGATCGCGAGGTCGACGCCGTCCACCGCGCGTGTCTTGCCGAACACCTTGACCAGGCCGGATGTTTCGATCGCCAGATCACTCATGAGTTCTTCCCCTCTCGGTCTTCTCGTTCAGGCTATGTAGGGATGGGCCGCGCGTGCGTCCCGCAGTGCGCGCGCCCACCAGACGAGCTGGTCGAGCATCGTCGTGACGGCGAGCTCGTCTCGGTCGTCGTGCCCCCGCATCAGGTCGATCCCGACCTCGTCGCGTACGGCCATCGTGTGCAGCTCGGCGAACACCACCCGCAGCGCCTGGACCGCGTAGTGCCCGCGGCCGCGGCACCCGTAGGCCACGAAGCCGACCGGCTTGGCGTGCCACTCGTCGTAGGCGTAGTCGATGGCCTGCTTGAGCGAGGCCGGGAAGCTGCGGTTGTACTCGGGGGTGACGACCACGAAGCCGTCGGCGTGGTCGATCGCCGTCGTGAACGCCGTCATCTGCGTGGTCGTCTCCTCCGGGTAGTGTTGCGGAAAGTCGAAGTCGGCCAGGTCGAGCACGTCGAGATCGAGGTCGCCGCACCGCTCGGCGCGGCCGACGAACCATCGGGCGATCGTGTCCCCGACACGTCCCTGCCGGGTACTGCCGACGATCACCGCGATCCGCAGGCGTGCGTCCATCCGTACCTCCAAGTGCTGACACCGGGCAGGCGCGAGATGGCCGCTAGGTCCGATCTAGCGGATCGCTCGATCTGGTCTGATGTCACACGCGAAGGAGATCATGCGAACCAGGGAGGACCACGTGCCCGTAACCGCCGACGATCTGGACGAGGCGTTCGACTGTGTGGCCGGTGGGTTACGGCCCGCTGTCGGCCGGGACTGGCGGTCCGCCGTCGGTACCGGGATCTGGACCGCTCGGGCGACGGCCGAGCATGTCGGCGACTGCCTGCTGGCGTATGCCGCGCAGCTCATCGTCCAGCCGACGGACCGGTACGTGCCCTTCGCCGCCGAGGCGAGGGACACGCGGGCGGCCGACCTGCTGGAGCTCGTCCGGGCCGGTGCCGGCATCCTCGCCGCGACCGTGCGGGCGACGGGGTCGGACGTGCGTGCCTACCACCCGTCGGGCCTGGCGGACGCCGAGGGGTTCGCCGGCATGGGCTGCGTGGAGCTCCTCGTGCACGGTGAGGACGTGGCCCGCGGTCTGCACCTGGCCCTCGATCCGCCGCGCGAGGTGTGCGAGCGCGTGCTCGCGCGGATGTTCCCGGAGCAGGCGGCGGACGTCGAGGGCGCCGACCCGTGGGACGGGCTGCTGTGGGCCACCGGCCGGATCGAGCTGCCCGACCAGGAGCGGCGCACCTCGTGGCGCTGGCGGGCCGCCCCACTGGAGTGATGTCTGGTGCCACCCAACGGAACCTCAGGGGACCGTGACGCCACCCAGCCGCAATCAACCGACTAACCGCACCATCCGCCGGAACGCAACCAACACGTCTAATCCCGGGGAGGCGGACTGGTCACCTGCTCGTTCAGCAGGTCGGCCAGGGCGCTGACCACTCGCAGCGTCGGGGCGGCGGCGCCGGTCAGGTCGGCTAGTTCGACGACGGCCTTGAGGATGACGTCCAGCTCCAGCGGCTTGCCCTTCTCGAGGTCCTGCAGCGTGGACGTCTTGTGCTCGCCGGCGCGCTCGGCACCCGCGAGGCGGCGGTCGATGGAGATCTCCGGGTGGGCGCCGAGGCGGGTGGCGACCTCGAGGGTCTCCCGCATCATCTGGATCACCAGCTCGCGGGTGGTCAGATGGCGGCAGATGCCGGCCATGGTGGCGCGGGTCAGCGCGCTGATGGGGTTGAACGCGATGTTCCCCATCAGCTTGAGCCAGATGTCCTTGCGCAGGTCGGGTTCGACCGGGCACTTCAGGCCGCCAGCGATCATGGCCTCGGAGAACGACGTGCACCGCGCGGAGATCTCACCGGTCGGCTCGCCGATCGAGAAGCGCGTGCCCTCCAGGTGCCGGATCACGCCGGGGGAGGAGATCTCGGTCGCCGCGTACACGACGCAACCGATCGCGCGCTCGACCGGAAGGGCCGCGCTCACGGTGCCGTCGGGGTCGACGCTGTCGATGCGGTAACCGGCGTACTCGCCGTCGACGCCGTGGAAGTACCACCACGGGATGCCGTTCTGCGCGGCGATGATCGTCGTGCGGTCGTGCAGCAGCGGCTTGACCATCGGGCCCGCGTCGGCGTATCGGTTCGCCTTCAAGCCAAGGAAGACGTGGTCGACCGGGCCCACCTCGGTCGGGTCGTCGGTCGCGTGTGGATGGGCCGTGAAGTCTCCGCGCGGGCTGTGGACACGCACGCCCGACTCGCGGATCTTCTCCAGGTGGGGACCTCTGGCGACGAGGTGCACGTCGATCCCGGCTCGGTGCAGGGCGGCACCGACGTACGCGCCGATGGCCCCGGCCCCAAGAACAGCGACTCTCACCGGCAAGCTCCGTTCTTGTGCACACTTCGTATGCAGCATACAGTATGAGATGTCATTCGACGGTAGCCGCGAGCGGTGTGAACGACAAGAGCTAGACCGAGACGCCGGCCATCATTAAGGTCATACGGTATGCAGTATGCGCCACCTGATTCATGGATGGATGACACGAGGAGATGACCAGGCAGATGGCTTCATCGGTCGAGACGACCACATCGAGCGAGCCAGCGAGCGCCAGTTCGGTCGCGGTACCAGCCGAGAACCAACCCGAGTTGATCTCCGGTGGTCACCTGGTGGCCAAGGCGTTGAAGGCCGAGGGCGTGGACGTGATCTTCACGCTCTGCGGCGGGCACATCATCGACATCTACGACGGCTGCGTGGACGAGGGCATCGACGTGATCGACGTCCGCCACGAGCAGGTCGCCGCGCACGCGGCCGACGGCTACGCGCGCGTCACCGGGAAGCCGGGCTGCGCGGTCGTGACCGCTGGCCCGGGCACCACGGACGCGGTCACCGGGGTCGCGAACGCACTGCGCGCGGAGAGCCCCATGCTGCTGATCGGCGGCCAGGGCGCGCTCTCCCAGCACAAGATGGGCTCGCTGCAGGACCTGCCGCACGTGGACCTGATGAGCCCGATCACCAAGTTCGCCGCCACCGTGCCGAGCACCGAGCGCGTCGCGGACCTGGTGTCGATGGCTTTCCGCGAGTGCTTCCTCGGCGCGCCCGGCCCGTCGTTCCTCGAGATCCCGCGCGACATCCTCGACGCGAAGGTCCCGGTGGAGCGGGTGCGCATCCCGAAGGCCGGCTCGTACCGCGCGTCCACCCGGTCGGCCGGCGACCCGGCGGCGATCGAGGGGCTCGCCGACCTGGTCGTCGGTGCCGAGAAGCCGTGCGTGCTGCTCGGCAGCCAGGTGTGGACCACGCGGGGCACGGACGCGGCGATCGAGTTCGTCCGCACGCTGGGCGTGCCGGCGTTCATGAACGGATCCGGCCGCGGCACGCTGCCCCCGAAGGACCCGCACCACCTTCAGCTCGCCCGCCGCTACGCGTTCCAGAACGCCGACCTGATCATCATCGTCGGCACGCCGTTCGACTTCCGGATGGGCTACGGCAAGCGGCTCTCGCAGGACGCCACGGTCGTCCAGATCGACCTGGACTACCGCACGGTCGGCAAGAACCGCGACATCGACCTCGGCATCGTCGGCGACGCGGGCGCGGTGCTCGCCGCGGTCACCCAGGCCGCGTCCGGCCGGATGGACAACGGCTCGGTCGCGCGCAAGGCGTGGCTGGAGGAGCTGCGTACCGTCGAGACGCAGGCCTACGAGAAGCGGCTGCCCCGCCAGCACTCGGACGCCTCCCCGATCGACCCGTACCGGCTGGTGCACGAGATCAACGAGTTCCTCACCGAGGACTCCATCTACATCGGCGACGGCGGCGACATCGTCACCTTCTCCGGTCAGGTCGTGCAGCCGAAGTCGCCCGGGCACTGGATGGACCCGGGTCCACTCGGGACACTCGGGGTCGGCGTGCCGTTCGTGATGGCGGCGAAGTACGCGCGGCCGGAGAAGGAGGTCGTCGCCCTCTTCGGGGACGGTGCCTTCTCGCTGACCGGCTTCGACTTCGAGACGCTGGTCCGGTTCAACCTGCCGTTCGTCGGCATCGTGGGCAACAACTCGTCGATGAACCAGATCCGCTACGGCCAGATCCAGAAGTACGGCGCGGACCGCGGCCGGGTGGGCAACACGCTCGGCGACGTGCGCTACGACGAGTTCGCCCGGATGCTCGGCGGCTACGGCGAGGAGGTCCGCGACCCCGCCGACATCCGTCCCGCGCTCGAGCGTGCCCGGGAGAGCGGCCTGCCTTCTCTGATCAACGTCTGGGTCGATCCCGAGGTCTACGCGCCCGGGACGATGAACCAGACCATGTACAAGTGAGCAAAGGGGATCCGTCGATGGGAAAGGCACTCGAGGGCGTGCGGGTCCTCGACATGACCCATGTCCAGTCCGGGCCGTCGTGCACCCAGATCCTGGCGTGGCTCGGCGCGGACGTGGTCAAGATCGAGGCCCCGGCCGGGGACATCACCCGCAGGCAGCTCCGTGATCTGCCCGATGTGGACAGTCTGTACTTCACGATGCTGAACTGCAACAAGCGCAGCATCACGCTGAACATGAAGTCGGACAAGGGCAAAGAGCTATTCACCGAGATGGTGAAGGAGTTCGACATCCTCGCGGAGAACTTCGGTCCCGGCGCGATCGACCGCATGGGCTTCTCCTGGGAGCGGCTGCAGGAGATCAACCCCAGACTCGTCTACGCCTCCATCAAGGGCTTCGGTGAGGGGCCCTACACTCACTTCAAGGCCTACGAGGTGGTCGCGCAGGCGATGGGCGGCTCGATGTCGACCACCGGCTTCGAGGACGGCCCGCCGCTCGCGACCGGCGCGCAGATCGGCGACTCGGGTACCGGCATCCATACCGTGGCCGGCATCCTCGCCGCGCTCTACCAGCGTGAGCGCACCGGCCGCGGCCAGCGGGTGACGGTCGCCATGCAGCACGCGGTGCTCAACCTGTGCCGGGTGAAGCTGCGCGACCAGCAGCGGCTGACCCACGGCCCACTCGACGAGTACCCCAACCGCGAGTTCGGCGAGGCGGTGCCGCGGTCGGGCAACGCGTCCGGCGGCGGGCAGCCCGGCTGGGCGGTCCGCTGCGCGCCCGGCGGGCCGAACGACTACATCTACGTGATCGTCCAGCCGGTGGGCTGGGGGCCGATCACGAGGCTGATCGGCCGCCCGGAGCTCGCCGACGATCCCGAGTGGAACACGCCGGACGCCCGGCTGTCCAAGTTGGACAAAATGTTCCAGATGATCGAGGACTGGTCGATCGAGCACGGCAAGTGGGACGTGCTGGCGAAGCTCAACGAGGACAACATCCCCTGTGGCCCGATCCTGTCCACGAAGGAGATCATCGAGGACGACTCGCTGGTGGACAACGAGATGGTCGTCAGGGTGGACCACCCGGAGCGTGGCGAGTTCGCCACGGTCGGCATGCCGATCAAGCTGTCCGACTCGCCGGCGGAGGTCCGGCGTTCCCCGCTGCTCGGCGAGCACAACCACGACATCTACGGCAGCGAGCTCGGCCTGGGTGACGACGAGCTCGCCGAGCTCAAGGCGAACGGGGTGATCTGACCTGATGTCCGATGTAGACAAGAGTGTCGTCCGCGAGGTCCTGGACGAGGTCCGCGCCGAGGGCAGGGACTCGCTCACCGCACCCGAGGGCAAGCGGGTCTGCGACGCGTACGGGATCCCCACCCCACGCGAAGGGCTCGCCGCGACGGCCGAGGAGGCGGCCCGGATCGCCGAGGAGATCGGCCGGCCGGTCGCCTGCAAGATCGTCTCGCCGGACATCCTGCACAAGACAGATGCGGGCGGGGTGATCGTCGGCGTGTCCGGCGGCGACGCCGCGCGCGAGGCGTTCGGGAAGATCGTCGCCAACGCCAAGGCGTACCGGGAGTCGGCGTCGATCCTCGGCGTCCAGGTGCAGGAGATGGTCGGTGGCGGCCAGGAGGTGATCGTCGGCGCGACCACCGACGGCACGTTCGGCAAGGTGGTCGCGTTCGGGCTCGGCGGCGTGCTCGTCGAGGTGCTGCGGGACGTGACGTTCCGGCTCGCGCCACTCGACGCGGCCGAGGCGAGGTCGATGGTCACCGGCATCAAGGCCGCCGAGGTGCTGCGGGGCGCCCGCGGTGCGGAACGGGTCGACCTCGACGCGCTCGCCGAGGTGATCCGGCGGGTGTCCACACTGGTCACCGACTTCCCGGAGATCAGCGAGTTCGACCTGAACCCGGTGTTCGCCTCGGCGAGCGGGGCGACCGCGGCCGACGTGCGGATCCTGCTGGCGACCGGCGAGCGGTCCGAGCCCGTGCGCTACGGCCAGGACGAGATCCTGCGCGTGATGGACCGGCTGATGAACCCGCGGTCGGTGGCCGTGATCGGCGCCTCCGGCCAGGCCGGCAAGATCGGCAACTCGGTGATGAGGAATCTCGTGGGCGGCGGGTACGCGGGGGAGATCTACCCGATCAACCCGAAGGCCGAGTCCATCATGGACCGCAAGGCCTACGAGTCGATCGGCGACGTGCCCGGGGAGGTGGACGTCGCGGTGTTCGCCGTGCCGGCCAAATTCGTGCCGGCCGCGCTCACCGAGTGCGGTGAGAAGGGCGTCGCGGCCGCGGTGATGATCCCGTCGGGGTTCGCCGAGACCGGCAACACGGAGCTGCAGGACGAGGTTGTCGGCATCGCGAACCGGTACGGCATCCGGATGCTCGGGCCCAACATCTACGGCTACTACTACACGCCGCAGAACCTGTGCGCGACGTTCTGCACGCCGTACGACGTGCGGGGCGGGGTGGCGCTCACCTCGCAGTCGGGCGGCATCGGGATGGCGATCCTGGGCTTCGCCCGCACCACGAAGATGGGTGTCTCGGCCATTGTCGGGCTCGGCAACAAGTCCGATGTGGACGAAGACGACCTGCTCACGTTCTTCGAGCAGGACGACAACACGCAGTGCGTGGCGATGCACCTGGAGGACCTCAAGGACGGCCGGGCGTTCGTCGAGGCCGCCCAGCGGATGACGAAGAAGAAGCCGGTCATCGTGCTGAAGGCCGGCCGAACGGCGATGGGTGCCCGGGCGGCGAGCTCGCACACCGGCGCGCTCGCCGGCGACGACAAGGTCTACGACGACATCCTGCGGCAGGCGGGCGTGGTCCGGGCGCCCGGCCTCAACGAGATGCTCGAGTACGCCCGCGGCCTGCCGATCCTGCCGACTCCGAAGGGAGAGAACGTCGTCATCATCACGGGTGCGGGTGGCTCGGGCGTGCTGCTCTCGGACGCGTGCGTCGCAGAGGGACTGTCCCTGATGGACATTCCGCCGGATCTGGACGAGGCGTTCCGAGCGTTCATCCCGCCGTTCGGCGCGGCGGGCAACCCGATCGACATCACCGGCGGTGAGCCACCGTCGACGTACGAGGCGACCATCCGCCTTGGCCTGGAGGACCCGCGCATCCACGCGCTGATCCTGGGCTACTGGCACACGATCGTCACGCCGCCGATGGTGTTCGCCGAGCTGACCGCCAAGGTCCTCGCCGAGGCGCGGGCCAAGGGGATCGACAAGCCGGTGGTGGCGTCGTTGGCCGGCGACACCGAGGTCGAGCAGGCGAGCGAGTACCTGTTCGAGCACCGGGTGATCGCCTATCCCTACACCACCGAGCGGCCGGTCGCGGTCCTCGGTGCGAAGTACCGGTGGGCGCGGGCCGCCGGCCTGGTGGACGGCTGAGCGGAGCCGCCGACCGAGAAGCGAGTGGGGTGGCCGCCGGGACGGGATCGGCGGTCACCAGCAGGGGTCGACAGGCGAAGGCGGAACCGAACACTGGAGGTCCAATGGTGGATTCTCACAATCCTCCCGCCGCGGGCAGTACTGTCGCGGATGAGGAACGGGTATGGCGGGCGGGCAAGCTCGAGCCGATGCCCATTCGACCGCTACCGGACGCGCCCCCGTCCATTCACCTGCTGGGCCCGACCGTCTTCCTGCTCGCGCTCGGCGTGGGCATGGGCGAGTCGTACATGTGGCCCAGGTTGGTGCTGGTCTTCGGCCCGGAGATCCGGTGGCTGTTCCTGATCGGCGTCACCCTGCAGGCCGTGGTGATGCTCGAGATGTCACGTTACGCGATGGCCACCGGGGAGAGCATCTTCAACGGCGCGGCACGCGTGTTCAAACCGTTGATGTGGTTCTTCTTCGTCACGGCGATCCTGGTCTACATGTGGCCGGGTCACCTGTCCGCCGGTGCCAATGCGTTCGAGCAGTTGACCGGCATTCCGTGGGTCCTGACCGCGTGCGTGGTGTTGATCCTGGTCGGGATCCTGTTCAGCATGGCCAGTGTCATCTACGACGTCGTGGAGAAGATTCTCGGGTTCCTGATCGGCATTCTGGTGATCGGCTCCGCGGTCATCGCCTCGCTCGCCGGAACCTGGGCCGACCTCGGCTCGACGCTGGGCGGCATGTTCGCGTTCGGCTACATCCCGGACGACATGATGTCCGCGGCGTGGTTCCCGATCGTGGTCGGCTCGATCGCGTTCGCCGGGCCGTCCGGCATGCAGCAGATGTGGTACACGTTGCACCTGCGTGAGTCCGGCGCCGGCATGGGCGCGCACGTCCCGAAGATTCGCGGCCTGCGCACGGCCAAGGAACAGGAGCGGATACCGGCGCACGGGTTCATGTTCGACACGTCGAACCCCGACGAGATGGCGAAGTGGCGCGGCTGGCGCAAGTGGATTACGTTCGACGCGTTTCTGCTGTTCTGGGGCATCACGATGCTGGTGACGGTCTCGTTCACGGTGCTCGCCCAGTCCGCCGCGCGGCAGAACCCGAATGTCAAGGACATCATCGAGGACGGTGACCGGTCGGCGGCGCTCGCCGCGATGTCCGACTCGTTCGCCGTCGTCGGTGGCTCGATGCTCGGCGGGTTGTTCTTCGCGTTCATCGCGCTGATCGGGTTGAACGCGACGCTCGGCCTGTTCGACTCGTTCTCCCGTGGTCAGGCGGACATGACCTACTTCCACTTCCCAGGTGCGCGGAAGATCAAGATGTCCCACCTGTACGCGGGGTTCCTGTGGGGCGTGATCACGTTCGGCATTCTCATCCTGAACTTCGGCCCGGCCGACGGTCCGGAGGGCGTGCTGGACATCCTGGCGTTCATCTCCACGTTCGCCATGGGTGCCTATTGCGTGGTCCTGCTGCTCGTGAACAACCGGATGCTGCCGAAACCCATCCGACCGAGGTGGTGGTCGAACGCGATCATCGGGTTCGGCGCGGTGTTCTACCTGGGCATGCTGTTCTTCTGCCTGGTCCAGTACGGCGTCGTGGTGAGCTAGGGAATGAGTGAGATGCGCCTCTACCGCCTGTTACTGCTCACTCTGCCCGGGCTCGCAGTGGGGTTCGTCGCCGGCGTCTTCGCCGGTGGGCTGGCCGCGTTCGTCGGCCAGCCCACCGGCTGGGCGCTGGTGTCCGCGATCTCGCTCGGTGTGCCCCTCGCGCTCGCGGGTGGCGGGTACACGCTGCTGCTGATCAACGAGCGGGTTCGCCTCGGCGGGTTCGCGCCGGCCGCGCTGTACTGGCTGGTCGCCTTCCCGCTGTGCCGGCTGCTGCACGAGGTCCTGACGAAGCTGCTGATCACCGGCGAGGTCGGCGTGCCGCCGGACCTGCTGGGGTTCCTCGCCTACCAGGGGATCGTCAGCGCCGGTTTCGCCATCGGGTTCCTGTGGTTGCACGAGCGGCTCGCCCCTCGCTGGTGGCAGCGCCTGGCCCAGCGCGACGAGGTGGCCGAGCGGGTCTACCTGCGCTACGCCGAGCACGCGCGTGCCGTGTTCGAGGCCAAGGAGCGGCGCAAGGCGGTCGCGGACCGCTATCGCGCCACTCGCAAGGCGACTCACACCCGCTAGAGAGACGAAGGATGCGTTGAGTGCCCGTCGATGCACCATTGATAATCGTGGTGCATCGACGAGGCCCGCGCGCGCGGGCGAAAGGTAGGCGATGAACGTCCCCCTCTGGTTGTGGCTGGTCACCGGTGTCGGCCTGACGGCCATCATCTGCGCAGACTTCTACTTCATCTCGCGTAACCCGCGCGATCCCTCGCTCAAGGAATGCACGGCGTGGATCACGGGCTACGTCGCCCTCGCTGTCGTCTTCGGACTCGGCATCGTCCTGTTCGAGGGCCCGCGGTTCGGCGGGGAGTTCTTCGCTGGCTGGATCACCGAGTACTCACTGTCGGTCGACAACCTGTTCGTCTTCGTGATCATCATGGCGAGCTTCGCGGTGCCCAGGCAGTTCCGGCAGAAGGTGCTCTCGATCGGCATCGTGATCGCACTGCTCATGCGCGCCATGTTCATCGTCATCGGCTACCAGGCGATCAGCAGGTTCGACTGGCTGTTCTACGTCTTCGGCGCGTTCCTCGTCTACACCGCGTGGAAGCTCGTCGTGCACGGCGACGACGACGAGGAGGAGTTCAAGGAGAACCCGATGCTCCGGCTGGCCAAGCGGGTCCTGCCGGCGACCGAGAAGTACGACGGGGCGGCCATCACCACGAAGGTGGACGGGCGCCGGCTGGTGACGCCGATGTTGATCGTGATGGTCGCGATCGGCACGACCGACCTGCTGTTCGCGCTCGACTCGATCCCCGCGATCTTCGGGCTCACCAAGGAGCCGTACCTGGTGCTCACGGCGAACGCGTTCGCGCTGATGGGCCTGCGGCAGCTGTTCTTCCTGATCGGCGGGCTGCTGGACCGGCTGGTGTACCTGTCGGCCGGGCTCGCCGTCGTGCTCGGGTTCATCGGCGTCAAGCTGGTGCTCGAGGCACTGCACCACGACGGTGTCGCGTGGGCCCCGGAGATCCCGATCCTGGTCTCGCTCGGGATCATCGTCGGCACGCTCGCGGTCACGACGGTCGCCAGCCTGATCAAGGTTCGCCACGACCGGGACCGGGAGCTCGACGAGGTGTCCGAGGAGCGGTCCACGGCCGAGGTCGACTGAGCCGGAACGCGGTGGACCGGGCCACCCGTCTGGTGACCCGGTCCACCGGAACGTCGGGACTCGCCCGTCCTCGGGCTACCCGGAGGTCGGGACCTGCCGGTCGTCTGCGGCCTCGTGGCGCAGGTAGTCCTCGACGGTGCGGGTGGCCCGCTCCCGCTGCTTCGCCATGGCGGTGGCCAGGCCGAGGCCGAGCGTCCGGCCGTCGGCGTTCCAGCCGCGCGGAGAGCTGGTGAGGGCCTCGATGAACTCTCGCCAGGTACGCATCGCTGTCACCTCCTGTGGGTCATGGTTCTCGGTTACCCGTGCCGGTTCGCGCTAGACCGAGGGGGTCGTCACACGTTCGCCGGTGGCGTTGTGGCGCGGGTAGTCATCGACGGTTTGGTTGCCTTCACCTCCTTTGTGCGGGCAGCACAGTTACCCCGTGGTCGCGGCGGTGCGACGGGCAGGGTTCGTGGTCGAGGCGGCAGCGGCCGCCTCATGGATGGTCGGTGTCGCTCAGCCCCGGGTCGGGCGCCGGCGCCGGCGTCGGGCGGGCAGCTCGATCAGCTGCTGGTCGTCCTCGCCGTCGGCGGCGCGCTGCTCGAGGTAGGACTTCCGGGTCCGCTCGGTGTGTTCGTGCATGATGCGGGCGGCGCCGTCCGCGTCCCCGTTCTCGATCGCGTCGATCAGCTCGGCGTGCTCCTGCCAGGACTGCTTGCCGCGCTGCCGGGCGATCGGGGTGTAGTACCAGCGGACCCTGCGGTCCACCTGCGTGGCGAAGTCCAGCAGAACCTGGTTGCCGGACAGCTCGGTCACACAGCGGTGCACGGCGGCGTTGAGCGCGACCGCGGCGTCCACGTCGTCCTTGGCCAGCGCGTCCACGCCCTGCCGGTTGAGCTCACGCAGCCGCGCGACCCCGTCGGCGTCCGCGTGCTGGGCGGCCAGGCGTGCGGCCTCGCTCTCCAGCAGCGCGCGGACCGCGAGCAGCTGGTCGGCTTCGTCCTGCGTCGGGGCGTGGACGAACGCGCCGTAGCCGGGGCGCAGGTCCACCCAGCCCTCGTTGTTGAGCCACTGCAGCGCCTCGCGCACGGGCTGGCGGGAGACGCCGAGCATCTGGGCCAGCTCGCTCTCGACGAGGTGTTGACCGGGAGCCAGCCGCCGAGAGATGATCAGCTCCTGCATCGCCTGGTAGACGTGCTCCCGCAGGGGGACTGGGCGATCGATCCGGCGAGCCGCCAGCTCCTTGGGCAACTCGGTCGGCATGGTGGACTCCAACAGGCTCGGCTCGGAACATTGTTCGTTGTCTACAGCATACAACGCTGCCGATGTCCGATTATGCCGTTGGTGAGCACCTTCACAGCGAGTGACGAAGGCCGGTCAACGCCTGGCCGTACGGGTCAGGGGGTGACCTGCCGCGGCGGCAACCCGGGCAGGAACCGGCCCGGCTGGCGTAGCTTCAGGCACAGCGCACCGGAGGCGATCGCGAGGACGCACGCCAGCATGAACACCACCGGATAGCTCCACTCCGTCACCATGATCGCGGCGATGCCGACGCCGAGCACCCCGCCGAACGCCTTCGCCGAGTACACCGCCGCGTGCGTCTGCCGCGCGCCCGGGCTCTGGTCCCCGAAGTACTCCCGCGCGAGGCTCGCGAACAGCGGGTAGAACGCCCCGCCGCCGGCACCGGCCAGCAGGGACGCCAGCAGCAGGATCGCCACCGAGCCGGTCGTCGCCGCGCTCGCCAGGCACAGCTGGCCGATGCCGAGGCCGGCCAGGACCCAGCCCAGCGTCCGCGTCCGGCCGACCTGGTCCGACACCCGGATCGCGAGCGCGCGCCCGGCGCCGTTCGTGCCCAGCAGCAGGCCGGTGCCGGCGGCGACGACCACGAGCGGCATGTCGATGTGTGCCCCGAGCGTCGCCAGGAACGTGATGTCGAACAGCGAGACCGCGCTGGCGCAGAACAGGATCAGGTACATCAGCGGCGCCACGCCCGTCCGCATCGCCTCGCGCGGCGAGTACTGGCGCACCGCGCTCATCCGGCGCCCGTCGAGCGCCCACTCGCGCGGGTCGACCTCCGGCGGCCACCAGTTCGCCGGCGGGTCACGCAGCACGACGCCGGCCGCGAACACCACGAGGAAGATCACCAGCGCGCTCACCACGAGCATCGGCACCAGCGGCCCACCGTCCACAGTGAACAGATAGGCGACGGCGAACGGCACCGAGCCGTACGCGAACGCGCCAGTCGCCACGCTCACCTTCGCCGCCGTCCGCTCCGGGAACCATTTGGCCACAGTGGACGAACAGGTCGCGTAGACCAGCCCCGCGCCCGTACCGCTCAGCACCGAGTAGCCGGCCACGGCCACGGGGAACGAGCCCTGGGCGAGCGACAGCGGGCCGAGCAGCAGGAGCACCGCCCCCGCGACCATCGCGCTGCGCGGCCCGATCCGGCCCCGCTCGCGCAGGAACGCCACCGGGAAGCCGGCGCCCGCCTGGCACACCGTCCACAGTGCCAGCAGCCAGAACACGTTCACCGGCGCCCAGCCGCGCTCGGTTAGCGCCGGGGCCAGCGAACCGAACCCGTACTGCAGGATGCCGATCGTCGCCATGGCGGCCCAGGGCAGCCACAGCATCCATTCCCTGCGCCGGCCGAGCAGTTCCTCCGCGGTCGGGCCGACGACGTATCGGCGGCCGAGAAAGTCGAGCGTTGAGGTGCTCATCGCTGCCTCCGGGGTCGGTGTTCGCTGGACAAGAAGCTCCATACTGCATACAGTCTACAACATGTATGGCCCCGGTCACAGCCCCGCGAAAAGGAGGTCGGGCGCGTGGATCTGTACGAGTACCAGGCAAAAGACCTGTTCACACGGCACGGCGTGCCCGTGGGACCCGGGCAGCTGGTCGTCACGGACGCCGAGTCCGCCGCCGCGGCGGCGGGCGAGCTCGGTCTCCCGGTGGTGATCAAGGCGCAGGTGAAGACCGGCGGTCGGGGCAAGGCCGGTGGTGTGAAGCTGGCTGGTGACGCGGCTGAGGCGTGGGTGAGGGCGGAGGCGATTCTCGGCCTGGACATTAAGGGTCATGTGGTTCG
>NZ_JBOHGB010000116.1:0-22818 GCF_050699935.1 Actinophytocola sp. | reverse complement strand
GGGCTGCCCGACGCACGTGAGCGGAGCGCCGCGGCGACGGCGGCCGCCTCGACGGCGGCATCGAGCCGGCGGCCGTGCAGGCCCGCCTCGATCGCGCGCTCCCGGGCGATCGCCGCGAGCCGGGGATCCCGGTACGGGTGCAGGGCCAGCAGGCCGTCGCGGATCTCGATCACCCGGCGGTACAGCCGCAGCCGCAGCCGGCCGACCTGTAGCACGTCCGCGACGGCGGGCGGGTCGAGGGCGATCGCGGGGTCGGCCCGGTACAGCGCTCGCCACAGCGGGCCGAGCCGCTGGTACTGGAGGTAGCGGTGCGACCAACCGACGATGGCCGGCAGCGTGGCGCCCAGCAACACGAGCACGTGGGCCGCGGCGGGCAGCGCGGTGCCGACGAGCATCGTGTCGCCCGCCGCGTAGTCGAACTCGAACCGCGCCGACGCCGTGCGGACGACCTTGTTCACCAGGTAGACCAGCGCGCAAGCGGTGCCCGCGGCGACCAGCCGCATGCCGATCCGCAGCGCGGTCGCGTCCGCCGCCCGGGCGTAGCGCAGGCCGAGCCGGATCACGTTGCCGAACGCCGGCGCCTGCCCCACGAGGTAGACGACGCAGTACTCGAGGATGCCCGGCGTCCAGGGCCGCAGGTTCGGCGCGAGCGCGAACAGCACGCACATCACCGCGAAGCAGCCGGCGATCCACCAGGCGTGCCAACGAGATCCGCGCTCCAGCCCGTTCATGTGCGCGAGGAACTCCTGTGCCGCCCACGCGGCGAACAGCATGCCGCCGTGACCGAGGAGCCGGGCCAGGTGCCCGACGCCGGAGAGCTCCGCGGCCAGCTCGTACACGGCCGGGGTGAGCACGGTCAGCGAGACGGCCAGGCCGAGCAGCACCCAGCGCACGCACCGGCGCGCGCGGTCGTCCCCGGCGCGGCGCGACAGGAACAGCGCCCAGGCGAGGACGGGCGGCCCGTACCGGAACAGCAGCTCACCCATCGGCGCCGTCCTCCAGCGCGGCGTGCAGGCGGTCGGTCAGCGTGCCGCCGCCGTGGGACCGGGCGCGCTGCCGGATCAACGAGGCGAGCAGCTCGGCCTCGCGTTCCTCCTCGCTCGTGTACCCGGCGCGGCCGAGGATCCGGTGGACCATCTGCGGGTCGAGGCTGGGCAGCAGCTGCTCGAACGCCGGCCCGAGCGCCGGTCCGCGTGTTGATGACGCGTGGTGGTGATCGCAGAGCAGGTGGCCCAGCTCGTGCAGGATGATGTGCTCCTGGTGCGGCGGCGTGGTGACCCGCTCGTAGAAGAACAGGTCCGTGGTGTCGGTGGCCACCCACAGGCCGCAGACCCCGGCCCGGCCGTCCATGGGGACCAGCCGGATCGGCCGGCCGCGGCGCGCGGCGACCCGCTCGCAGAGTGCGCGGGCGTCGAACGGGACCGGCATCGGCAGGTCCCGCACGAGCGCGGCGCAGCGCTTGCGGAGTCGCCGATGGCCGGACGGGCTCACCGGGTGTCGTCCGGGGCGGTCGGCAGTCCCTCCAGCTCACGTACCCGGTCGACCATCTCCGCGATCGTCTCCAGGCTCTTCGCGGACAGCCCGCTGGCGCGCAACGCGATCTGGCGGACCGGCGAGTCGCGCAACGCGTCGAGCAGTGCCAGCTCCGCGTCGATGCGCTCGGCCTCCGCGTCGTCGAAGAAGTACGCCGGGGGCACGCCGAAGAAGCCCGCCAGCGCCTCCAGGTGCCGCTTGGTCGGGTTGTCGCGCTTTCCCTTGCGCAGCTGCCAGAGGTAGGTCGCGGAGATCGTCGGCCCGCCCTTGGTGCGGATGGCCTCGGCGACCTCCTCGAAGGAGTACTCGCCACCGCCCCGCGGCCGCACCGTGCGGAACAGGTGGTCCACCTTCGCGGCGAGGTCGCGCTTGGCGGTGTGCCCCGGCATGGCCGACAGCATACGTCGTGGCCAGCTGACGTGAACCGGGCCGTCGGCCACCGTCTGTGTCAGTTGACGGTCCTTTTAGAACGGTTTATGCTCCAGCAAGATTCATTAACTGGGGTGAAGTGCGAGCCGCCGTGCGGTCGTGGAGTCGCCCTGGGGGCGGCTCCACGACCGTGGTCTCGTTGTGAGCGGGTCTCGCTACGCGGTGCGGACGCGGCTGCGGTAGAGCAGCCACACGAAGTAGGGCGCTCCGATCATCGCCGTCATGAAGCCGGCCGGGAGCTGGGCGGGAGCGATCACCGTACGGCCGATCGTGTCCGCCACGCACACCAGGATCGCGCCGAGCAGCGCGGCGACCGGCAGCACGCGGGCGTGCCGGCGGCCCACGATCACGCGAGCCGCGTGCGGGGCGACCAGGCCCACGAAGGCGATCACGCCCACGCCCGCCACCGCGGTACCGGTCAGCAGCACCGCGCTCGTCAGCAGCAGCAGCCGGGACCGCGGTACCTGGACACCCAGTACCCGCGGGGTCTCGTCGTCCACCGACAGCAGGTCCAGCTCGCCCATGGTCCGGACGAGCAGCGGGACCACGAGCAGCACGGCCAGCATCATCGGCACCAGGTGCTCGTAGGACCGGCCGTACGTGGACCCGCCCAGCCAGGTCAGCGCCTTCGTCTCGTTCCACGGGTCCGACAACGTGATCAGCATGGTGATCAACGCCATCGCGCCGGCCTGCACGCCGAAGCCGATCAGCACCAGCCGTTCGCTCGCGAAGCCGCCCCGCGCCGCCGTGGCGAACACCAGCACCATCGCCAGCGCCGCGCCGAGGCCCGCGAAGCCGGCCTGGGTCCAGAACCCGACGCCCGGTATGAGCGTGATCACGGTGACCGCGCCCAGGCCCGCGCCGCCGGACACCCCGATGATTCCCGGCTCCGCCAACGGATTGCGGGCGACCGCCTGGATCACGGCGCCGGCCAGCGCCAGCGACGCGCCGGCCAGCAGCGCCGCCACCACGCGCGGCGCCCGGTTCTCGACGACGTTCGTGACGATCGGGCCGGCCTGCCCGCCGATCCAGTTCCCGATGTCACCGAGCAGCAGGTGGATGTCACCGAGGAGCACGGAACCCACCACCGAGCCCACGGCGAGCACCACCAGCGTGCCCAGGATCAGCCGGTAGCGCGCCACGCCGACACCGCCGCGAGCCCCGGCGGCCGGCGGCTCGGACGTCGCCGCCGACACGCGAACGTTGCGGGCCAGCACGATCAGGAAGATCGCCCCGAGGATCCTGGTCACCACGCCCGTCGGGATCTCGAGTGCGCCTTGCGAGCCGATCAACGCACGCAGTAGCACGTCCGCCCCGATCACCAGCGCCGCACCCGTGGCGGCGGAGACCGGGATCAGCACCGCGTGCCGGTGCAGCCCGGTCACCGCGCTCGCGAGCAGGCGGACCAGCGCGGGCGCGGCCAGCCCCACGAACCCGATCGGCCCCGCGAGCGTCACCGCGGCCGCGGCCATCATGACCGCGAGCACTATCGCGGCGGCCCTGATCCGTCCCACGTGGACACCGAGGGTGCGGGCGTGGTCGTCGCCGAGGTAGACCAGGTCGAGCCGCCGTGAGATCGCGAGCAGCAGCACGAGGGCCGCACCGACCACCGGCGCGAGCGTCCGCACGCCGTCCAAACCGTTCTGCCCCAACGAACCCGCGCCCCAGGCGAACAGGCCGCGGGTCTCGTTGGAGAACAGCAGGAGGAGCGTGTGCGTCAGCGCGATCATCGCGAGCGCGATCGCGGTGCCGGCGAGCACGAGCCGCACGATCCCGGTACCGCTGGTGCCGGCCAGCGTAAGCACCAGCGCCGCCGCGCCGAGCCCCCCGGCGAAGGCGATGCCGGCGGCGCCGAGCAGCGGTACCGCGATCCCGAACGCGGCCACCGCGACGATCGCGAGGTGCGCGCCCGCGTCGACCGCGAGCGTGTCCGGCGACGCGATGATGTTGCGTGCCACCGACTGCAGCACCGCGCCCGCCCCGCCGAGCGCGACCCCCACGACGACCGCCGCGAGCAGCCGGGGGAGCCGGGACTCGACGACGACCGCCGCGGTGTCGTCCGTGCCGCCGCCGAACACCAGCCGCAGCACGTCCAGCGCGCCCACGCTCGACGTGCCCTGCGTGAGGTGCACGGCCGAGCCGATGGCGAGCAGGACGCCGAGGCCGAGGAGGAGCAGTGCGAGCCGCCCGACCCGCCGCGGCGGCACCTCCGGCGGAGCGTCCGGCCGGGCGATCGTCACCGTGTCCATTGTCTAGTCCATTGTCTACCTGGGCCGTCTACTTAGGCCTTCAGTGCGTCGATGGCGGCGTCGACGTACTGCGACATGGACTTCGGGCCACCGAACATCCACAGCGAGTCCGGGAAGCGGTGCACCTTGCCGCCCTTCACGAACGGCAGGTTCTTCCAGATCGCGTTGTTCGCCAGCACCTCGGTGTAGGGGTCGCCGAACGCGTCGTTGACCATGTACCAGAACCGCACGTCGGGCAGCTCCCGCAGGCCCTCGACGTCCGCCTGGGCGAGGCCGTACACCGGGTCGCCCTTCATCGGCCACGGGTTCTCCAGGCCGATGCGCTCGAACACGTCGGACACCAGCGAGCCCTTCGCGAACGGCCGGATGCTGACCGTGCCGGCGTCGACGAAGGCGTCGGAGAACGCGACCTGCTCGCCGGTCATGCCCAACTTCTCCACCTCGGCCTTGCCGTCGGCGAGCTTCGCCTCGAAGTCGGACTTCAGCTTCGCGGCCTCGTCCTCGGTGCCGGTCGCCTTCGCGATCATGTCCAGGCTCTCGTACATGGAGTCGATGCCGTCCGTGGCGTCGCCGCCCTTGATGACGATCACCGGCACTTTCGCCTCGACCTGCTCGAGCGCGCCCTCCACGAGGCTGTCGGTGACGATCACGAGGTCGAGGTTCAGCGAGCCCAGCGTGTCGATGCTCGGCTCGCCGCGGGTGCCGATGTCCTTCGGCGTGTCGTCGAGCGGTGCGGCGCTCGTCCACTGGCCGTAGCCCTTGATGTCGGACACCGCGACCGGCATGACGCCGAGCGACACCAGGTGCTCGACCCCGTTCCACTCGGTGGCCGCGACGCGCTCGGCCGCGCCGTCGAGCTTGACCTCCTTGCCGCGCGAGTCGACGACCGTGATCGGGTCACCGCCCCGCGCGGTCTGCTCGTCGCCGCTGGCCGGTTCCTCGGTGGTGCCGCAGCCGGCCAGCGACAGCGCGGCGGCCGCGGACAGGCTGATGATCACACGGGTGGTACGCATCTCTCTCCTACTTGCTGATGACCAAGCGGTGGGTGTGTCGAACTCGTCCGGCCGTGCTCATCCGGCGGTGGCCGGGCGCAGACCGGCGTCGTTGAAGCGGCCGACCGCGCGGGTGCGGATGCGGCCGTCGGCCGGGTCGGCCTCGACGTCGACCCGGATGCCGTACGCACGCGTGAGGTTGGCGGTGGTCAGTACGTCGGCCGGGGTGCCCTCGGCGGTCACCCGGCCGTCCTCCAGGAGCAGCAGCCGGTCCGCGATGGCGGCGGCCTGGTCGAGGTCGTGCAGGACCACCCCGACCCCGACGTCGTGCACGACGGCGAGGTCGCGGATCACGTCGAGGATCTCGACCTGGTAGCGCAGGTCGAGAAACGTCGTCGGCTCGTCGAGCAGCAACAGCGCGGTGTCCTGGGCGAGGCAACTGGCGAGCCAGACCCGCTGCGCCTGCCCGCCGGAGAGCGCCTGCACGGGCCGGCCGGCGATCGGTGCGAGACCCGTGAGCGTCATCGCGCGCTCGATCGCCGCCGGCCCCTCGGGGTCGCGCCCGCCCCATCGCGACCGGTGCGGGTGCCGCCCGAACTCGACCAGCTCGCGCACGCACAGTCCACCCGGCGCGCTGCGCTGCTGGGACAGCAGCGTGATCCGCCGGGCGAGGTCGCGGCTGGACAGCGCGCGAAGCTCGGCACCGTCGGCGAAGGTGACGTCGCCCGCGGCCGGTGGGTGCAGCCGGGCGAGCGCCCGCAGCAGCGTGGACTTCCCGCTGCCGTTGGGCCCGATCAGCGCCGTGACGGAGCCGGCGTCGAGGGAGACCGACGCGGCGTGCACGACGACGTCGCGGCCGTAGGCGATGTCGATGTCACGGGCGGACACACCGGAGGCGGCGGGGACCGAGTTCATGGGCACAGCGACACAGTAAAGAAAGGCTTGCCTAACTTACAAGCCCGTGAGCCCACGTCACACCGAGTGCCGATCCACACCGCCGCGCCGGCCGCCGTGCGCCGGAAGTTCGTCCGTCGTCGGGTCGATTCGGGCCGGGCCTGTCCGACCAGTGAGTGACAGTGACGGATGAACCGAAGGAACCCGAGATGATCGTCGAAGCCAGCGCCCCGGCCGATGTGCGCGGCGCCGTGCTCACCGCGCGCGAGCGGAACCTGCCGTTCACGGTCTATGCCACCGGCCACGGTGGACCCATGCCGCAGGACGGCCGCAGCCCGAACGGGGCCGTGGTGGTGACGACCTCGCGGATGGCCGGCGTGCTGATCGACCCCGACCGGCGCACCGCGCGGGTCGGGCCCGGTACGCGGTGGGGCGACGTCATCACCGCCGCGGCCCCGTTCGGGCTGGCGCCGCTGTCCGGCACCTCACCGACGGTCGGGGTCACCGGCTACACGCTCGGCGGGGGCCTGGGGTGGCTGTCGCGCCGGTACGGCTTCGCGGCCGACAGCGTGGTGCGGGCGGAGGTCGTCACCGCGGACGGCGTGCCGCGCACGGTGTCCGCGGACCGCGACCCGGACCTGTTCTGGGCGCTTCGCGGCGGCGGCGCCAACTTCGGCGCGGTCACCCGGCTCGAGTTCCGCCTGCACCCGGTCGGCACCGTGCACGCCGGCGTGGCCACGTTCCCGCTCGACCGCGCCGCCGAGGTACTGGCGTTCTACCGGGACTGGGCCGCCGGCCTGCCCGACGAGCTGAGCGCCAACCTCGTGCTCACCAAGGAGTCGCTGGCGGTCCGCGGGATGTACGCCGGCTCCGCCGAGGACGCCCGGCGCGCGCTGGCCCCGCTGTGGCGGGTGGCCGGTATCAAGTAGCAATGTGTGGGTCCGAGCTGGGGGACACGTGTCCACGCAGGTCAAAGGTGTGTGATAACGGCCACGCGCGGCACTGAGCGCCCCTGAGCGGCCATATCTGATCCCACCTGATCCCACGGCGTGGCCGCTCACTGACGCACATGGCCCCTCGGGGACGCGAGCGGACCTCGCTCAGAACGGTAGTCGTGTCGGTACCCCTCGTACACTCGAATCGACTGGTGGCGGCTGTTGCGGTGTTCGGCGGCGAGAAGGTCATCGACACCGTGACCGACTTGTTCACCGGCGGCGGGACGGCGATCCTCGGTGAGGGCGACTCGCGGGTGATGGTTGCCCGCGACGCCGAGTCGGACGCCAAGCAATGTGAGACACCCCAGATGCTGACCGACAAGCGGTGCGGAGACCTGCACGTTCTCCTTGTTGATGCCAACAAGATTCCCTGCATAGCGCGGAATACACAGCTTGCATGGGAAGTACGGCGGGCAATGTGATGAATACCCCATGGCGTCAACAAATGAAAGTGGCGAAGGCGCGCGTACCGAGGAGGTACCAGGCCGAGAGAACGGCTGCCAGGGTGGAATGATATCGCTAAGGATCAAGGTCTATGCTAGAAGAAAACATGCCGGTTGGCGACCTAGTACGCAAGTACGCTTGGGCAAGGGAGATCGAAGCGTGGACTGTCGCAGTCATCGCCGATAAGACCGCTGCCGACGTGGCGGCTGTCTATGGCGCCAAGGGAGACAGCCTGGTCGGTGACCACAACTTCGGCCAATTGCGCGACCTGCAAGGTCAAGACCCACTCGAACTCCGACACCACGTGCAGATATTCGAGCACGATCGACACGTCGTGACCGTCGAAAACAACGGATGGAGTGGGAGTCACCCAGAGATAGCCCGACGCTCTTCAACGGAAAGTGGGCATTTCTTCAGCGTGTACTGGAACGTCAACGCATTCGGACTCGTCACCGAAGCGAAAGACGGCGCGATCACGGCACGGTTTGAAATGCTCTACCCCATCGCACCAAGTCAAGAATCGGGCGAAGTTCGACCCCCATGGGCAATCGGACCCGAGCCGGACACGGCGGTGGTGCGCCAAACTTGTCTCGCACTCATGGAACAACAGACCGGCGAAGCATTCGACCCCTATTGGCTAGGGCAACAATACCCCACTTACCAGATTCCTGATCCTCACGCGCTGTACCGGGATGTAGAGAACGCCGACAAGCTGAACGGAGAATCATGACCCAGCCGGAGAGCCCGTGGATGCCCGGTCCGAACGACATTCCATGGACGTTCGCGCTCATCAACCCTCACGGTGACAGGCACCTCGCGTTCAATGACGAGGAAGGGCGGTTCTATCGACTCTGGCAGTACCAGCCGCCGCAATCTCTACACGCCGGAGAAGCCATCTTGCTCCGCCCGAGCGATATCGACCAGATCATCAAGAACGCCATGATCTGGATCATGAACCACCCCGTGCACCCTCGCGGATACGCCCTATCCGACGAGATCGCCGCCGGAGCCAAGGCCGTTGTCCTCCACTTCGCAGAACAAGCCGGAGCCCGCTGACCCTGCCACGAACCGGACGCTACAACGGCCGGATGACGACGGGACGTTGCCGGTGCTCATCGGGAGCGGGACGAGCTTTGAAGGACGCCTTCAGGACGCCCAGCGACCTCAAGGACGCCTCCGGGACATCGCGGTCTACCAACCGCGATGTGTGGTGTAGTAAGCCTGACCTGCACCGACGCGACTTGCCGACCCCCCGGCGAGCCGTGCCGGGGGGCTCCAATCAGTTGTTCGTCAGTGATCGAGCAGACCAGCCTTGGCCGCCGCCACGAGCGCGGGAAGGTCTGCCGGCAGGACCGATCCGTCGGGGTTCTTGCTGTCGCGAACCCGATCGAGAGTGTGGGCCAGTTCGACACAGTCCCCGTTCGGGTTGGAACGAGTGCTCTTACGCCAGCGTGTCGCGTTCATGTCGCATGCTCCATTCCTTGGCAATATCCGTGATGAGCCGCGTCGAGGCGGTGTGGCTCATCGCGATCTCGTGGAGCCGTTCCACGGCCTCACGGTATGCCTGCACGTCATCGGCGTCCGGCACGAACGCTCCCGAGCTGTAGTGCTCGAAGTAGAGAACTGGCGGTGCGTCCGGGAAGTCGTACAGCACGAACGGCCCGGCGAACCCGGGATGCCAGCCGACACGCAGCGGCACGACCCGCACGGTCACGTTCTTCCGCTTCGCCATGTCGATCAGCCAGCGGAGCTGCTCAGCCAGCACCTCCGTGCTGCCGATCACCTCCCGCAGGGCGACCTCGCAGATCAGCGCCTCGAACACCACCGGACTGTTACGACGTGTGATGACCTCGCGCCGGCTGTTGCGGACCATGACCCGGGACTCGATCTCGCCCTCGGGCAGGCCGGCCGCGGCGGCGACAGCGCGGGCGTAGTCCGGGGTCTGCAGCAAGCCGGGGATGATCATTGGCGTCCACTGCACAATGGCCGACGCCGCGCGTTCGCATTCCCACGCACCCGCGAGTTGCTGAGGGATGCCGGGCATGCCCACGGTGAGCCAGTTCGGCTCGGCCGCGTGGCGGGCGAGGTCGAGGACACGGTCCTTCTCCCCGCCCACGACTCCCAGCACAGCGAGAAACGCCGCCACGTCCTCGACGGTGGGGACTCGCCGGCCGGTCTCCCAGTGCGACACCGTGCCGTGACTCAATCCGAGCTGGGCGCTGAGCTTGCGTCCGCTGATCTCGGTACGTACCCGGATCTCCCGGATAGCCGCAGCTAGCGCCCGTGCTCGGGGCGTCACGCCTTCGGTGACTACAGGCATAAGACACATCCTAGTCGGTCAGAGTGAACAGAGACGGGTCGCCCGATTGGAGCATTGCCGACTGTCTACGATACAGTCATTCTGAACGTAGACGATGCGCCCGGATGTGGACAAGGGTAGCGAAGGGTGGACGCCCTTCGAGAACCCTCCCCACTGGTTCCGGCGGACGCATCGACCTGATCCGAACGGGAGGAACAAGACCATGTACGGCAATCTTGTAGTCAACTCATGGGTCGGCATCCATGAGGGCTGCGACATCTCCTACAGCGTCAACGGCAGCGACGACGTGTACTTCACGGCGAGTGGCAAGAGCCAGCCGTTCGAGTTCTTCTTCAACTTCGCATCGCTTCGGGATTTCATCGAGCTGGGCGGCAAGGCGCTGGCCGAGATGTCGGCTCTTGCCGAGCAGGAAGAAGCCGAGTGGGACGCCCGAGAGCAGGCCGCGCTCGGCCAGGTCGCGGATCAGCCGGTATGAGCCCCCACCCGCCGGAGAAGCGGCTCTGGCTCGACATCCCTGAGCTATTGGCACTGCCGATTCCAGACGACCCGAAGGCCGATCTGCCGAGGCTCCGCGCTCCGGCTGGTTCGGGCCGGCGCCATGGCCAGGCCCGGTGCCGGTGCCGGTCCGGGAGGTGTAACGGATTGCCTCGACACCGCGTTCACTGAGCGGACGAGGCCCGGGTCCGGGTCGCGCTGTGTGATGACGCGGTCGCGGATGTGGCCGATGGGGTCCGCCGCGCGTGCGATCCGTACATACTGGGCACCGACTTTCGACGTGGTCGTCGGTGGCCTCGCGGGCGCCGGGACCGGGGGCCACACGGCGACGAGAGGTAGTGATGGTGGCGACGGGTCAGCAGGTGCGGCGAGGTACCCCACCGGTCGTGGTGGCGCGGTGGGCGTTGTGGGCGTTCGTCGTCGTCAACGTGGCGATCGTCGAGGTTCTGTTCTTCACCGCGGGCGCCGGCAAGAACGACATCCTCACCGTCGCCAAGTTCTTCGGTCTGCACGCCGCCCTCATCCTCATGTTCCAGCTGCTGCTGGTGGCCCGGCTGCCGTGGCTGGACCGCCGCATCGGCATGGACCGGCTGACGGTGTGGCACCGGTGGGTCGGCTTCACGCTGCTGTGGACCGTCCTCACCCATGCCACGATCGTCGTGCTCGGCTACGCGACGCTGGACGACACCTCGATGGCGAAGACGTTCGTCGCGCTGGCCGGGGTACCGGCCTCGCTGCTGGGCATGTCGGCCGCCACCCTCATCGTCGTGGTCGCGGTCCTGTCCATGCGCTACGTCCGGCGGCGGCTGCGGTACGAGACCTGGCACGGCCTGCACCTGCTGCTGTACCTGGCGCTGGGGCTGGCGTTCACCCACCAGCTCCTCGAGACGACGACGTTCAAGTCCTCGCCGTTCGCGATGGCCTACTGGTGGGCGCTGTGGCTGCTCGCCTTCGGCGCGCTGATCGTCGGGCGGATCGTCGTGCCGGTGTGGCGCAACGCCCGCCACCAGTTCCGGGTCGAGGCCGTCATGCCGGAGTCGAACGACGTCGTGTCGGTGTACGTCACCGGCCGCCACCTCGACCAGCTGCCGGCTCGCGCCGGGCAGTTCTTCATCTGGCGGTTCCCCGGCCACAACCACTGGTGGCCGGCGAACCCGTTCTCGCTGTCCGCGGCACCCGACGGCCGCTCGCTGCGGCTGACCGCCAAGGCGGTCGGCGACACCAGCGCCGGTCTGCGCAACCTCCCGGTCGGTACCCGGGTGTTCCTCGAGGGCCCGTACGGCGCGTTCACCTCGCTGCACCGAACCCGGCCGGGTGCGCTGCTGATCGCCGGCGGCGTGGGGATCACCCCCGTGCGTGCGCTGCTGGAGGAGCGCTCGGGCGGCGATGTCGTCGTGCTCTACCGGGTGCGCAGCGAGCACGACGCCGTGCTGCTCAATGAGGTGCAGCAGCTGGTCGCGGCCCGCGGCGGGCGGCTGCACCTGCTCACCGGCCGGACCGGGCAGGGGGCGCCGCCGTTCGATCCGCGCAATCTCCACTACCTGGTCCCCGACCTCACCCAGCGCGACGTGTACGTGTGCGGCCCGCCCGCCATGACGTCCGCCGTGCTCACCAGCCTCCGCGCGCTCGGGGTGCCCAACCAGCAGGTGCACGCCGAGAAGTTCAGCCTCGCCTGAGTCGTCCGCGCCCGGGTGAAACCGTCCACGGCCGCCCTACGTGTGTAGTGGGACAGGCAGTCGGACGGGCGCTGGACGGCGGGGAAGGGTGACCGGCGGCGGATGGTGGTCAACGGGAACGTCGAGGGCCAGGCGCGCCCTCGGCTCGAGATACTCGACGGGTTGCGGTTCCTCGCGGCGATGGCGGTCCTCGCGTACCACTTCACCGCCATGGACCGGGTCTGGGACCACTCGGCCGCGGAGCTGTTCCCGGGGCAGCCCGCCGCCTACGGTTGGCTCGGCGTCCACCTGTTCTTCCTGATCAGCGGCTTCGTCATCTGCATGAGCAGCTGGGGACGCGGGGTCGGCAGGTTCCTGACGTCCCGGGCGGTCCGCCTGTATCCCGCGTACTGGCTGTCCGTCGTCGCCATCGCCGCGCTGCCGACCGTCTGGCCGTGGGTCAAGGAGCCCGTCGGATGGGACAGCGCGCTGGTCAACCTCACGATGTTCCACGAGCCGCTCGGGGTGCGCCCGGTTGCCGAGGTCTACTGGACCCTGTGGGCGGAGCTGCGGTTCTACCTGCTGTTCTCGCTGGTCGTGTGGTGGGGGCTGAACTACCGGCGGGTGGTCGCGTTCTGCGGGGTGTGGTTGGGCGCGGTGACCGTGGTCAAGGCCGCGGTACCCGACGGCACGCTCCTGCACCAGGTGCTGATGACCGACTACGCGCCGCTGTTCACCGGGGGCATCGGGTGCTACCTCATGTACCGGTTCGGGCCGACGCTCGTGACGTGGGGGATCGTCGGCGCCTCGTTCCTGCTGTCCGTTCCGGCGGCGCTGTTCCGCGCCGGCCTCGAGACCGACCCGGGCGCGGCCGTGCCGAGGTGGCCGGCGGTCGTGCTGATGGCGGTGTGCTTCCTGTTGATCGCCGCCGTCGCGCTCGGCTGGCTGGGGTGGATCCGGGGACGCTGGCTGGTCGTCATCGGCGCCACGACGTACCCGCTGTATCTGCTGCACTTCAACGTCGGCGGGACCGTGCTCTATCTGACGCGGGAGAGCATGCCGGCGCCGCTGCTGGTCGTCCTGGTCACCGCTGGGATGATCCTTCTGGCCTGGCTGGTGCACCGGTACGTCGAACGCCCGCTCGCCCCACTGCTGCGGCGCGCGATCCTAGGGCTGGCGACCACGGTCCGCCGCCGCGTGCGACCGTCCACAACAGACAAGGCGGCCGCGGGCCGAACTACCGGCTGACCGCGAACGACTTCTCGCCCGAACTGAACTCGTAGAACCGCGAGGTCCACTCGTAGGTGCCGCGCAACGCGCTCACCTGGCCGTCGGCGCAGGTCACCTGGGTCGGTGTGTAGTCCCTGGTGGTGCGGAAGGTGCCCTTGAGCGGGATGTAGACGGCGTATTCCACGAAGAAGGTCAGCGTGCCGTCCATCAGGTCCGGGGAGGCGTCGGGAGTCCAGTCTCCGTAGGGTCCGTTGATGTCCACGACCGGCCCGGGGGTGATGTTGATCGTCGAGGTCCCGGTGCCGGTGTAGCTGCCGACCCACTGGTCGGGGGTGGTGCCGCAGGCGGCCTCGGCGGATGCGGTGGCCGGGGCGAGGAGCAGAGCCCCCAGCATCGCGACGCCGGGAATCAGTCTCATGAGATCAGGATCGGGCCGGTGGCGTGACCCGGGATAGGGACGCGAATCCCGGGGGCGCTGGGAAATGTCGGTGCCGGGGAGCATGATGCGCGCATGACCGGAATTGGACGTCTGGAGCTGGCCGCGTTCGACGCCGCGGACATTGAGCGGCTCGTCGAGTTCTACACCGCGCTCGCCGGCTGGGAGACCGTGCGCGACGAAGGCGAGTGGATCACCCTCCGCGTGGGCGACGGCCAAGAGGTCGCGTTCCAGCGCGCCCCCGACCACATCCCGCCCAGGTGGCCCGGCCAGGAGCTGCCACAGCAGGTCCACCTCGATCTGACGGTCGACGGGCACGAGGCGGCGGCGCGGCGAGCGGTGGAGCTGGGCGCCACCCGGCTCGCAGACGGCCCCTCGTGGATCACGCTCGCCGACCCGGCCGGACACCCGTTCGACCTCTGCCAGCGGGACGGCGCCGGTCCGGGGATCGGGCTGTTCGCGGTGACGATCGACGCCCCCGACGCGTCCGGCCTGGCCCGCTTCCACGCCGAGCTGCTGGGCATGGAGCTGACCTACGAGGGCCCCGAGGGCGCGTTCATCACCGGCGGCGGGAAGAACGTGATGTTCCAGCAGGTCGCCGAGTACACGCCGCCGCGCTGGCCGGACCCGGCGGCGCCGCAGCAGGCCCACCTCGATGTCCTGGTGGAGGACCTCGATGCCGCGGAGCGGCGGGTGCTGGAGCTGGGCGCGGCCCGGCTCGAGGGCGGCGAGTCGTCCCGAGTGTTCGCCGATCCGGCCGGGCACCCGTTCTGCCTGACCAGGCCGGCCGCCTGATCCGCGGTGGGTCCGGTGGCATCCTGGACGTCATGGGTCGTGACGAGATGCGGGCCGGCGACAGTGACCGCCAGGAGATCGCGGACGCGTTGAAGCGTGCGCTCGACGAGGGCCGGCTGGATCTCGGTGAGTACGACGAGCGCCTGCAGCAGACGTACGCCGCCAAGACCTACGGCGACCTGAACCGCCTGCTCGAGGATCTGCCCGGCGCCGCCCTGTCACCGCGGTCCGAAGTGGACTCCGACGTGGCGGAGCGGCCGGCCGCGCCGGCGCCGCGGGTGTCCTCCGCGCGCGCCGGTCAGGTCGTCCGGGCGTGGCTGGGCGGCTTTGGTGGTGTCTTCGTCGTCTGCACGGTCATCTGGCTGGTGTCGAGTCTCGGCTCCGGTCAGGTCCAGTACTTCTGGCCGGTCTGGCTCCTCATCCCCATGCTCGTCGGCGTGCTCGGCCGGTTCGGCCAGGGCCGGCACGACCACCGGTAGCCGAACGGGTCAGGGTGCCTGCCAGCTCGTCCACCGAGCCGGGTCGTCGCGTTCGAGGCGCGGCTGGTACACCACCCGGCTGATCGAGGCGTCCTTCGCCAGGCCGAACACGAGGCAGCCCTGTGTCGAGTCGCCCTCGCCGAGCTCCTCGGCCGGGGTGGGGCAGTTCCGCTGGCGGTAGGAGACGAACACGTCGAACGGGACCAGCATCCCGCGGTCGTCGAGCACGTGCATGCCGTCCTGGACGTCGAAGGTCCGCACCGTGCCCGCACCGCTGGCGGCGACCGTGTACCGCACGACGAACAACCTGGTGCCGGGCGGCGGCTTGGGGTCGACGAGGTACGCCGACGGCTCGTCGATCACGTCGGCGACGCCGATCTCGGCGTAGCCGGAGCCCGCCCGCACCTCCACGGGCGGGCCCCCGATCTGCCCCGCGGCCGTGGGCAGCACTGCCGGACCGGCCGCCGGCACGCTGATCGGGAACAGGAGCGCGTGCTCGCCGGTCGGATCGATGGCCCGGTCGTCGAAGAGCACGCCGCGCACGGCGGTGGCCACCGGGACGAGGAACACCGCGCACTCGGTCCGGGACCCGCCGTTCTCGGTCCTGGGCAGGTTCTGCTGGTTCGAGCCGCACAGGTCGACGGTGACCTCCCCGGCACGGTTCGCCGAGTCCACGAGCTGGCCCCGGTCGTCGAGCAGGTGAACGTTGTGCCCGTCGCCGTACGGGAGCTCGTCGCCGACCCGCAACGTCACCTCGACCTTCGCCACCACCCACCGGTACCCGGCCGGCGCTTGGAGGTCGGCGACCTCGCCCTGCTGGAGGCGGACCTCCTCCTGGATCTCGGTGGCGCCCTCGTACGTGCCGGTTGCCTTGAACAACCCGCTCTCGCCGGCGGGTACGACGGTCGGACTGGGTGCGCCCGCGCCCACCACCGCCTTGCCCGGCCGTAGGGGCGGGAACGTCGGCGTGGTGTCCGAACCGGACGGAACCGACGAGCTCGGCGGAGCCGGGGCGGCGGACGCCGCGACCGGTCTCCCGCCGACCTCCTGCCCGCCGGACAGCTGCGTGCCGACCACGGCCAGCGTGGCCGCCACGACCACCGCGACACCGGCGGCGAGCGGACCGCGAGCGCTTCTTCCATTGTGGACAATGCCGGCGGGTGGGTGGGCCGGGGGCGTACCGGCCGGCGCGGTCGGCGCGGCGGCGTCGGCGGCCGCGGTCAGCTCGATCGCACCCCAGGCCACGCCAGCCTCCGGCTCGGGGTCCGGGTGCACCGGCAGCCGCAGCTCCTCGCCGAGCAGCATGGCGAGCCGGGGGATCCGGCTCGTGCCGCCGACCAGGTGTACGCCGCGCGGTGTGGACCTGTCCACACCGGCCTCACCGAGCACCCGGCGTGCCAGCTCGACGATCCGCCGCAGGTCCGGCTCGACGAGTGCCTCGAACTCGTTCCTGGTCAGCTCGACGGGCTGGGCGAGCCCGGGAACCGTCAGCTTCGCCGACTCGTGGCGGCTAAGCAACTCCTTGGCGGCACGGGCGTCCTGGCGGAACAACCGTGCCTCCCTGATCGCCCCGACGTCCATTGTGGACGGAGCGGCGATGCGGTCCGCGAGCTCGGGACGCGTCGCGCGGATGTGGTCCACGATCCGCTGGTCGAGGTCGTCGCCGCCGAGGTCGGGGAGTCCGGCGCAGGCCAGCACCGCGAAGCCGGCACCGTCCCGGCGAACCACCGCGGCGTCGCACGTGCCGCCGCCGAGATCGAGCACCAGCTCGACCGCCCCGACCGGGAGCCCACCCCGCGCCGCGGCCGCGACCGGCTCGGCCACCAGGCTGATCCGCGGCGCGAGACCCGCGGCCGCGCGGGACAGCCGGCCCAGCCGCACGGCGCCCCAGTCGGCCGGATGGGTCAGCGCCAGGTGGCCGACCGGCCGGCCGGCCTGCCTGGCCGCCTCGGCACAGACCCGGCCCAGCACGGCCCGGACGATGTCGAGCACGTCGACCGGCGTGTTGCCGAGCAGGAGCATGTCCTCGTCCAGCCGCGACTTGGGCCGCAACTCCAGCCGGTGCCCGGCCGAGCGGCCCAGCCGCAGCGCGTCGCCGCCGACGACGAGCCCGCCGTCGGCGCCGAGCAGCACGGCGGACGGCAGGTACGGCGCACCGTCCACACTCACCACTCGCGGCGCCGCGCCGCCCCGGCTCGCGACGGCGACGGTGTGCGTGGTGCCGAAGTCGACCGCGAGGGTCAGCTCGCTCCCGGTCACGACAGCCGCCAGACGGTCTCGTCCGTGCCGTACCTCGAGATCTCCACGTCGCGGACCGGTGTTCCGGTCGGCACCGCGAACAGGTGGCACACCTGCTGGACGCCGGAACGCCCCGCGATCTCGTGCTCGGGACTGCAGTCCTGGCCGGTCACGATCGCCGAGGCGGCCTCGTCGATCGCCGTGCCGCGGTCGTCGTGCAGGGAGACGAGCAGCGGCGGCAGGGACTCGGCGTCCTCCGGCGCGCGGACCGCCAGCCGCACCAGCACGCCACGGCTGCCGGGCAGGCCGATCGGTTCGCTGTCGAAGTAGGCCGATGGGTTCCGCACGAGATCGACGACGGCCACGTCCGCGGTCGAGGTCGGCGCGTCGCCGGAGCGGAACGTGTGCGGTACGCCGAGCGGCAGGGCGCCGCCCGGCACCGGTTGCGGCGCGCCGTCCACCCGCTGGCCGCTCACCTGGACTCGGGCACCGCTGGCGAGCCGTTCGGGCGTGCTGCTCTCCGGCCGCCGCGTGCTGACCGTGGCCAGCGCCACCTCGGTGATCGGCGTGGTCCGCGCGACCCGGAAGGCCAGGCACACCTGCCGCTCCTCGCCCGGTTTCAGCTTCTTCGAACCATCGCGCTCCGGGCAGCCCGGCATCCGGAAGTTCTCGGCCGCGCCGATCATCAGGCCGCGGTCGTCGACGACGTACGTCTCGGCCTCGACCTCGCTGGGGCTGGCCTCCTCGGTCTTCGCGCCGACGGTGATCCGGACGAGGACCAGCCGGTGCGCGTCGTCGGTCCGGACGCCGGCGCGCGCCAGTTCCTCGCTCTGCTCGGCGGAGTCGACGAACGCGTCCAGCCGCCAGGTCATCGCCGACACCCCGTCGTCGTAGGTGACGGTCTGGCCCTGCGCGGCGACCGGCAGCCGCTGTGTCGAGCGGCCGGCCACCGCGATCGGCTCGCCCTCGGCCGGCGGGGGCAGGGTGAGCCGTTCGGTCGTCCCGGCGGCGGCCTGAGCCTCGCCCGCGACGGTCCGGTTCCCGCCGAGGCTCAGCGCGGTGACCAGCGTCAAGGCGACCACTGTCAGCACCGCGACGGCGGCCCACTGCCAGCGCCGGGCGGGCGGGTCGCCGGCGGGCGTGGCGGGGGTGACCGGGTGGCCGGTGCCGACCGGCTCGGTGGGTGGGGCGGTCGGAGTCGTGGCCTGACCGTCGTGTCCGGCCAGCGTCACCGCGTGGCCGCCGAGTGCCACGACGGACTGTGGCGTGTCGTCGAGCCGGACGTGGGTTCCGGTGGCCCGGGTGAGCAGGCTGCCGAGCAGCGGCACCTGGCTCGAACCGCCGACCAGGTGGACCGCCAGCAGGTCGCCGGGAGCCAGCCCGCAGCCGGTCACCACCCCGGTGAGCAGCTCGACCGCCCGGGACAGGTGGGCGCCCACGAGACGCTCGAACTCCGCGCGGGTGAGCAGCCTGTCCGGCAGCCCCTCGGGTAGCGCGATCTCGGCCTGCGGGTGCCGGGAGAGCACCTCCTTGGCGGTCCGCACGTCCTCCCGGAAACGCAGCAGGGCGGCCATCTGCTCCGGACGTAATCGTTGCTGGTCGTCGAGCAGGTCGGCGAGGACCGGCTCGTCCGCCCGGATCCAGTCGACGATCCGCTGGTCGAGATCGTCCCCACCGAGGTCGGGCAGCCCCGCGCAGCCGGCCACGGTGAACCCGGCCGGCTCCCGCCTGATCACGGCCGCGTCGCAGGTGCCACCGCCGAAGTCGAGCACGCCCAGCGACGCGCCGACCGGGAACTCGTGCTGCCCGGCGAACCAGGCCGCCGCCGCGACCGGCTCCGACACCGTGGACAGCCGGGGCGCCAGGCCCTGTGCCGCCGCCAGCAGGGCCCCGATGCGGGTCGACCCCCAGTTCGCCGGATGCGTGAGCACCAGGTGCTGCACCGGCGAGCCCGCGGTCCTGGACGCCTCGGCGACGACGCGGGCCAGCACCGCGCGCACCAGCACCGTCGTGGGCACGACGGCGTCACCCAGCAGCACCTCCGGCTCGGCGGCGCGGGACTTCGGTCGAGGCTCCAGCCGGGCGGGCTCGGTCCGTGCGAGCCGCAGTGCGTCGCTACCGACCACCGCGTCGCCGCGGCCGGTCCAGAACACCGCGGACGGGAACCAGGGCTGCCCGTCGACGGTGACCAGCCGGGCGGGCAGGCCGGGGCCGGACACCACGGCAACCGTGTGTGAGGTGCCGAAATCAACTGCTGCGGTGACCTGCCCCACCGGGACCTCCTTCGGGCGAACAACGAGTCAGACCGTGCTACGGCCCGAGGCGTTCCGCAGCCCCGCCCGCCGTTCGACGGCACGCATTGTCCCGCCCCGCGGTCGCCGGGAGGCGTGGTGGTCGCAGCTCAGGCCCGGAAGCTGCCCACCGCGCTGACGTGCATGCTGTGCCCGGGTTCGAGCTTCGCCAACGGCGCGAGCGGGATGAGGCAGAGCGGGTCGACGTAGACGGTGATCGGCGCGTCGGTCTCGTTGAAGACGACATGCGTGCCGATCGGGAGGGCGTTACAGCCGGTCGGTTCGTCCCAGACCTCTGTCGGGAGGAAGTCGCCGATGAAGGCCACGACCTGGGGCGTGTCGGGCTCGGCCGCGGCGGACGCGGTGGCGCCGGCGGTCAGCATGGTCGCCGCCGTCAGGGCGATCAGGGCGGTGCGGCGGATGGACATCTGTACTCCCTTGGGTCGAATGGGTCAGGCCTGCGTGCGGTCGCCGTGCTCGTCGCAGGGCAGCCGGTTCGGTCCGTACTCGGCGGTGAAGTCCTCGGAGACGTCCTGCTCGGTGTAGTCCATGTGGGACGGATCGATCCGGATCGGGCCGCTGTAGGGCGTGTCGACGTCGCGGATCAGCAGCAACGAGCCGACGAACAACGCGGTGATCACGGCCATCGCGAGCAGGTGGACCTTGCCGTCGCGCAGCCGGACCGAGTACGCGTATCCGGCTACCGTGATCGCGAGCGTGATGGCCATGAACCAGTACACGATGTCCGGAATCGCCGGGGTGGACTCGCTCACCCGGGTCTGCCGGGCCTCCGAGCGGTCCCGGTCGGTGTTCACCAGGACCTCGAACACTGTGCCGTCGTCGTTCACGGCCATCTGCTTGAAGTGCTTGCGCATCTCGGTCGTCCAGGTGCTCGGCACGGACGAGTCGGTGCCATCGACCATGGCGGGCCACGAGTAGTGGTTGACCGACCTCGCGTAGCAGACCGTGGCGGCCTGTAGCGGCTCGCGGTAGGACGCCGGCGCGTAGTCCGCGGTCTCGAACAGATGGTCCACAGTGGCCGCCTCAGTGGCGGCGGCGTCCTCGGCCTCGCTGTAGGACTCGGCGGCGCCGACGAGCACGAACGCGAGGATCAGGACCGCGAGTGTCTCAAGTGGACTGATCAGGTCGGTGACGGACAGCGCGTCGTCACTCTCCCGGCGGCGGAGCAGTCGATTGCCGAACAGTCCCACGACGAGCGCGAGCACGATGATTACCGACGCGATCAGCACGGGACCGAAGTATCCCGGCATCGCCGAACCGCTTCCAGACGTACGCCGCCCACTCGCCATTTCGTGGTCACCGAGCGTGCGTGGCCACGGCAATTGCTCACCCCGTCTCGCCGCTTCGGGCCACGCTCGGTGCAGCCGTCCGCCTTCGGTGCGTTGGCCGAATTGACCAAACGAACGACGGAATCCGCGGGCGATGAACACCATTAGGTGTTATGCCCGCCGCCGCAAACGCGGGCCAGCCGCGACGCTGGTAATTTCGAAACGGCCACGAGGTAACCATAAATCGGGGAGATGGTCATGAGTCGCGTTGTTCGTTCGCTGTTCGGTGTCGTGGCGGCCGCGATTCTCGTCGGCTACGGGTCGGGTATGGCCCAGGCCGAGCCGCGGGCGGGCACGGGTGCCGGTGCGGCCAAGGGGGTCGTGCTGGTCTTCGAGCACGAGTTCACGTCGACGACCCGGTTCGTGAACCCCTCCGGGTGCATCAAGCTGCCGCCGCTCGCCCATGTGCTGACCAACCAGACCGACGCGTTCGTCCGGGTGTACGCCGACCCGCTGTGCCTGACGCCGAGCATCGTCGTCCCACCGGGCAGCGGCTCGCATCTGGCACCGCTGTCCGCGAGCTTCAAGGCTTGATTCCTATTCGAAATATGTCTGTTCACCCGTATGTGCGACTGGAATGTCGGGGATCGGTGGACTAGACACGAAATGGGTTCCTTTCCGAGAAATTCCCAAGGAGGATATGCAAATGACCACGGCCGTCAGGAACGATCGACTCAAGCAGCGTTTCCAGAAGTGGGACGTGAACGGAAACGGATACATCGAGCGTTCGGACTACGAGGCGGAGGCGCAGCGCATCCTCAAGGCCTTCGGTGAGTCGGTGTCGTCGCCCAAGGGGCGGGCGCTGATCGACGCATACCTCGGCATGTACGACCAGATGGCGCGCCACGTCGGTGCACGGCAGGGCGTCACCGAGAACCAGTTCGTCCAGTACGTGGAAAGCCAGATGTTCGAGCAGGGCGACGCGGGCTTCAACCGCGTCCTCCGCCCCACCATCACCGCCATCGTGAACCTGTGTGACACCGACGGCGACGGCCAGGTGAGCCCGTCGGAGTTCAAGCGCTGGCTCGGTGCCGTCGGCGTGCCGGTCTCCGAGGCCGACTCGGCGTTCCGCAAGCTCGACACGAGCGGGGACGGGCATCTGTCAGTGGAGGAGCTCATCCAGGCCGTGCGGGACTTCCACGCGGGCACCAGCGACGTGTCGCTGCTCGGCGGTCGCTGAGCGACCATGGAAGGGCGGGCCGTCACCTGGTGGCGGCCCGCCCTTCCGTCGGGTCAGCCGCCGTTCGCGGCCGGGCGGAACACGACTCGCTGCTCCGGTCGCAGACCGAGCTCGGGCCCGGTGCGTGGCACGGCGGTGCGGACGAGGATGTTGTAGTGGTTGGGCACGTGGCACGCGTCGAACCCGAGCACCGTGCCGACCGGTTGGCCCTCGACGCACAGCTCGTCGCCGCGGTCGATGACACCGGCCGCCGAGACCTCCAGGAAGCCGAGGAACCCGACCCGATCGATGCGCGAACCGGCCGCCGTCTCGCCGTGGTCGGTCGTGACCAGCTCGTGCACCTCCCCGCTGCGCACGCACCGGCTGGCGAACGGCTCCAGCCGCATGCCCCGGTCCTCGCGACGGTGGACGAGCACCTTCACCACCACCCCCGCGACCGCTCGCTTCGCACCGTCCTCACGCATCGACCGCCACCTCCCCGCGCGCCAGGCGGTAGCTGTCGTCCACGAGCGACAGCCCGGCGAGACCGTTGCCCGGCCCGTTCCCGCGCGAAGCCACGGCCGCGACGAAGTCGCCGAGGATGCCGGCGTACTCGTGCCACAACGAGTCCTTGAACCCCTGATACCCGGCCAGCATGTCCGCGCCCAGCACCGCTCCGTCCCGCAGCCGCACCTCGATGTCCTTCACCTCACCCGGATGCGACCAGTCCAGCTCGACCGTCGCGGTGGCGGGTGTGGCCGCCGCCCGGAGCCGGATCGTCGCCCGCCGGTCGACGCCGCGGGCGTCCCGGGTGAGGTCGGCGGAGGTCACCGTG
>NZ_JBOHGB010000115.1:0-23185 GCF_050699935.1 Actinophytocola sp. | reverse complement strand
CACCGTGCGCGCGGACCTGCGCCACGCAGTCCAGCTCGCCCGTGAACGCCGAGCCGGACGGCCACACCGGGCGGCGGCCGACGATCTCGCGCACGGCGAGCCGCTCCGCCGGGCCGACGCGCACCGACCCGGACACCGGCTCGAGCGAGAGCACGTAGCGGGGCCGGCCGTCCGCGGCGGGTACCCGCAGGCCAAGGCCGTGCCGCTGGCCGACGGTGAACCCGTGCACGCCGGAGTGCGCGCCGAGCAGCGCGCCGGTCTCGTCGTCGACGAGTGACCCGGGGCGCTCGCCCAGCTGCCGGTTCAGGAACGCACGGGTGTCGCCGTCGGGGATGAAGCAGATGTCGTGGCTGTCCGGCTTCTCCGCGACCGCGAGCCCGCGCTCGGCCGCCTCGGCCCGTACGCCGGCCTTGACCGAGCCGCCGAGCGGGAACATCGCGTGCCGCAGCTGGCCGGCGGTCAGCGAGGCGAGCACGTAGGACTGGTCCTTGCCGTGGTCGGCACTGCGGCGCAACGTGACCTGACCGTCCACAACGGACAGGCGGGCGTAGTGGCCGGTGCACACCGCGTCGAAGCCGAGCGCGACCGCCTTGTCCAGCAGGGCGGCGAACTTGATCCGCTCGTTGCACTTCAGGCACGGGTTCGGGGTGCGGCCGGCGGCGTACTCGGCGACGAAGTCCTCGACGACGTCCTCGGTGAACCGCTCGGCGAAGTCCCAGACGTAGAACGGGATGCCGAGGATGTCGGCGGCCCGGCGGGCGTCGTGGCTGTCCTCGACCGTGCAACAGCCGCGGGCGCCGGTGCGCAGCGTGCCGGGCCGTGCGGACAGGGCCAGGTGCACGCCGGTCACGTCGTGCCCGGCCGCCACCGCGCGGGCGGCCGCCACCGCGGAGTCCACCCCGCCACTCATCGCCGCGAGCACCCTCATCCCGCCTCCCCGGAATTCAAAGTGTTGGTTGCGTTCCGGCGAATCGTGCGGTGAGGAGGTTGATTGTGGCTGGTTGCCGTCACGGTCCCCTGAGGTTCCGCTGGTTGGTTCAAGACCTCGCACGATGAACCACGGGACACGGCTTTAGACCTCCACCGGCGGCCGGAATTCAAAGTGTTGGTTGCGTTCCGGCGAATGGTGCGGTTGGCCACGTGCTTGTGGCTGGGTTGCGTCACGGTCCCCTGAGGTTCCGTTGGTTGGTCGGAAACCTTGCGAGAAGAATCACGGGCCACTTCTAGACCTCCAGCTGCGGCTGGCTGGCCGAGCGGCGCAGGCCCACGAGGCCGGCGTTGCGAGCCCGCTCCACGACCGGGCCGATCGCGTCGGCGACCGCGCGGACGTCCGCGGGCGTGGACGTGTGGCCCAACGAGAAGCGCAGCGAGCCGCGGGCGAGCGTGGGCTCGACGTCCATCGCGAGCAGGACATGGCTCGGCTGCGCCACTCCCGCGGTGCAGGCCGAGCCGGTGGAGCACTCGATGCCGCGTGCGTCGAGCAGCATCAGCAGGCTGTCACCCGCACAGCCGGGGAAGGTGAAGTGCGCGTTGCCCGGCAGCCGCGACGGCCCACCGTCCACATCGGACTCGCCGGGGTCGCCGTTGAGCACCACGTCCGGCACCGCGGACAGGACCGCGGCCACGAGATCGTCGCGCAGCCCGGCCAGGTGCCCGACTCGCGCCGCGCGATTGTCGACCGCGGCACGCACGGCCACCGCCATCGCCCCGATCCCCGGCACGTCCAGGGTGCCCGAGCGGACCTCGCGCTCCTGCCCACCACCGTGCAGCACGGGCGTGCACGCCACGTCGCGGCCGAGCAGCAGCACGCCGACGCCGTAGGGGCCGCCGATCTTGTGCCCGGTGAGGGTGAGGGCGCTCGCCCCGGACGCGGCGAAGTCGACCGGGACCGCGCCGACCGCCTGCACGGCGTCGGTGTGGAACGGGATGCCGTGCTCCGCGCAGCAGGCGGCGAGCTCGCGGACCGGGTTCACGGTGCCGACCTCGTTGTTCGCCCACATCACGGTGACCAGCGCGACCGAGTCCGGGTCACCGGCGATGGCGGCGCGCAGCGTGTCCTCGTGCACCCGGCCGAACGCGTCGACCTCGAGCAGCGTGACCTCGGCGCCGTCGTGCTCGCCGAGCCACTCGACCGCGTCCAGCACGGCGTGGTGTTCGACGGCGGACACCAGGATCCTCCGCCGCCGCGGGTCCGCCGCGTGCCGCGCCCAGTAGATTCCCTTGACCGCCAGGTTGTCGCTCTCCGTGCCGCCGCCGGTGAAGATCACCTCCGACGGCCGCGCGCCCAGCGCCGCGGCGATCTCCTCGCGCGCCTCCTCCACCATGCGCCGCGCGCGGCGACCTGAGGTGTGCAGCGAGGAGGCATTACCCCGGGCGGGCAACGCTTCGGTCAGGTGGGCCGTCATCGCCGCTACCGCCTCGGGCAGCATCGGCGTCGTGGACGCATGGTCGAGGTAGGTCATTACGTGGCAAGAGTAGTCCTCGCCCGACCGAAAACGGTCATGAAGTGACCCGCGCGAAGCGGCACACGACGGCACCGGGCAGCGCTGGCGGCCCCCATCAGCACGTTGAGCGGCACGATCACGGCGGTCGGGTCGGCCGTGGCCGCCAACGTGGTGAGCATCACGCCGCCGAACCGGGCTTGGGGACGTCAGCCGTCGCGGCGGAACAGGGCCGTCCAGAGGAAGGGCTCGCCGAACCGGCCGGACCCCGGTGGCTCGTCGCGCATCCGGCGCAGCTCGACCTCCGTGAGGTCGGCGAAGATCCAGCGCAGCGACTCCGGCGTGAACGCGAGCCCGCCGCCGAGACCGCCCTCGCGGTAGAGGTCGGCGTCGGGGACCTCCGAGCCCATCGAACCGGCCGCGAAGCACGTGACGGCGAAGTGTCCGCCGGGCGCGAGGCAGCGGTCGAGCAGCGCGAGGTAGCCGACCCGCCGGTGCGGCGGCAGGTGGTGCAGGCAGCCGGAGTCGTAGACCAGGTCGTACGGGCCGGCCGGCTCGGTCGCCGGGTCGCCGGCGAAGGCGTCCCCGCACCGGAAGCGGACCTCGACGCCCGCGTCGCGCGCACGTTCCCGGCCCCACTCGACGGCCGTCGCCGAGAGGTCGACGGCGTCCACGGCGAAACCCGCGGCGGCGAGGTGCACGGCGTTGCGGCCGGGTCCGCAGCCGAGGTCGAGCGCGCGCCCCGGACACAGCGGCCCGCGTTCGAGGTAATCGACGAGGTTCTCGTCCGGCTTGGCCACGAAGAACGGAACGTCGCGGTCCCGGTCGGCGTAGAACTCGTCCCACCAGTCGCCGCCGTCCGCGCTCCACCGGTCCGCGTCGCGCGCGAACAGGCGGTCGAGCATCAGCAGCACGTCGTCGACAGAGCGAATATTCCGTTGCACCAAGCCATTTTACTCCCCCAGCGGCACCGTTTCCGCTGCTCGCGCGGTGCGTCGCCGGTGTTCGGCCGGCGCGGGCCGCAGCACCGTGTCGACCGCCGCCTCGGCCAGCGCCGCCAGCTCGCGGCGGTCCGCGGCGCGGCCCGGGGCGATCTCGGGGAGCACGTGGACCTCGAGCACCAGCCCGCGCAGTGCGGCCACCCGGCGGACCGAGTCGACGATCGTCTCGTCGCCGACGAACGACGGGGCCGTCGTGACCGCACCGTCCGCCGTGCGGAACCGCAACGCGACCGGCAGCACCGGTACGCCGCCGTCGATCGCCGCCTGGAACACGGCCGGCCGGAACCGCCCGTGGGCCAGCCCGCACCACGTCGTGCCCTCGGGCGTCACGTTCACCATCGAGCCGCCGCGCAGCACGCCGGCGAGCCGGGAGACGGTGTCCGGCAGCGAGCGCAGCCCGTCGCGGTCCACGTACACCGACCCGGCCGCGGACACCAGCGGCCCGAGCACCGGCCACGACGCGATGTCCCGCTTGGCCACCGCACGCATCGGGCGCACCGCGTGCACGGCGACGACGTCCAGCCAGGAGGTGTGGTTGTTCACCACGAGCACGCCACGCCCGCGCGCCGCCAGACCGTCCCCACCGGACACCCGCAGCCGGATCCCCATGGCACGCAACATCGAGCGGAACACCACCCGCACGATCCACTCGCGACCCCGTGACCCGGCCACCGGCAGCACGAGCAGCGCCAGCAGGGCCGCCAGGACGACCAGCGCCGCGGCGGTCAGCCGCCACCACCGCCGCGACCGCCCGACGACCGGCTCCAGGCCGGCGAGGCACCCCGGCCCGCACGGCGAAGCCGGGAACCAGGCATGCCTCACGACGAACCCAGGAAGTACCCGAGGTAGCGCTGGTCGACGTGCTCGAGTCCCAGCAGGACGAACAGGTCGGCCACGCCGAAGTCCGCGTCGTGCGCGGGCGGGCCGCACACCCAGGCGCCGAGCCGCAGGTAGCCCTTGAGCAGCGGCGGCAGCACGACCCGAGCCGGAGCCTCCACAGTGGACTCCCAGGGGCGCAGCGGCCGTACGCGGTACTCCGGCGGTGCGAGGTGCCCGTCCCGCACGGTCCGCCACACGCCCGCGGCGAGCGCACCGCCGTCGGCCAGCGGGACCGACGCGCAGCCGGCGAGCCATCGGTGCCCGGACAGCAGCAGGTACCGCGCGATGCCGGCCCACACGAGGCTCACCACCGCGCCGGTCCGGTGGCCGGGGTGCACGCAGGAGCGGCCGGTCTCGACGAGCGCGCCGCGCACTCCGTCGAGGGATCTCAGGTCGAACTCGGTCTCCGAGTACAGCATCCCGGCCGCCGCGACCCGCTCCGGCGGCAGCATCCGGTAGCAGCCGACGATCTCGCCGGTCGTGTCGTCACGCACGACCAGGTGGTCGCAGTGCTCGTCGAACGCGTCGACGTCCATGCCGGGAGTGGGCGTGCGCAACGTCGCGCCCAGCTCCCCCGCGAACACCCGATACCGAAGTCGTTGCGCGGCAAGGACTTCCTCGCCGTCTCGGGCGACCAGCAGGGAGTACCGGGGCCGCGTGGTTCCGTCACCCGTGGTGCTGACGAGCAGTTGGGCCTGCGTCATGCCTCAGGTGTACGCGGCCGCCGGCAAACCTCGCTGGCGGGCGGACATGACCCTTCGATGGCGCCCAGGTGAAGTTTCAGCCCTTGCGCTTCTCGGCTTCCTCGGTGAGCTGCGGCGCGACCTTGAACAGGTCACCCACCACACCGAAGTCGGCGATCTCGAAGATCGGCGCCTCCGGGTCCTTGTTAACCGCGATGATCGTCTTCGACGTCTGCATGCCGGCGCGGTGCTGGATGGCCCCGGAGATGCCGAGCGCGATGTACAGCTGCGGCGACACGGTCTTGCCGGTCTGCCCCACCTGGAACTGCGCCGGGTAGTAGCCGGAGTCGACCGCGGCACGCGACGCGCCGACGGCCGCACCGAGCGCGTCGGCCAGCTTCTCCACGACCTCGAAGCTCTCCGCGCTGCCCACCCCGCGCCCGCCGGAGACCACCACGGACGCCTCGGTCAGCTCCGGGCGGTCGCCGCCGACCACCGGCTCGCGGCCGGTGATCCTCGCCGACCGGGCCGGGTCGACGGCCGGGACCTCGACGGTCTCCTCGACCGCCGCGCCCTGCGCCTGCTCGGCCTCGAGCCCGCCGGGGCGGACGGAGATCACCGGGGTTCCCTTGGCGACCTTGGACTTCACGACGAACGCGCCACCGAAGACGGACTGCGTCGCGGTGACGTCACCGCCGGAGCCCTCGAGGTCGACGACGTCGACGAGCAGACCGCCGCCGATGCGCACCGCGAGCCGGCCCGACACCTCCTTGCCCTCCGCGCCGGCCGCCACGAGCACGGCCGCCGGGGAGGTCCGCTCGACCAGCGCGGCGAGCACGTCGACCTTCGGGGTGACGAGGTAGCCGGCGGCGTCGTCGGACTCGGCGACGTAGACCTTCTCGGCGCCGTACGAGGCGAGCGACTCCTTCAGCTTGCCCGCGGTGCCGGGAGCGCCGACCACGACGGCACTCGGCTCGCCGAGCGCGCGAGCGGCGGTGAGCAGCTCGTAGGTGACCTTCTTGATCTCGCCGTCCAGCTGATCGACGAGGACCAAAACCTCGGCCATTTGGCTTCCCCTCTCTCAGATCAGTTTCTGGGCGACCAGGTACTCGGAGATCTTGACACCGCCGTCGCCGTCGTCCTCGACGCGCTGGCCGGCCTCGCGCGGCGGCTTCGGCGACGCCTCGGCGACCGTGGACCACGCGTTGGCGAGGCCCACCTCGCCCGCGTCGATGCCGAGGTCGTCGACGCCGAGCGTCTCGACCGGCTTCTTCTTGGCGGCCATGATCCCCTTGAACGACGGGTACCGCGGCTCGTTGATCTTCTCGCCGACGCTGACCACCGCGGGCAGGTTCGCCTCGAGGTGGGTCCGGCCCTCCTCGGTCTCCCGGGTGACCTTGATCGTCGAGCCCTCGACGATGACCTCGCGGGCGTGGGTGAGCTGGGGGTAGCCCAGCAGCTCGGCGACCATCGCGGGGATCGCGCCGCCGGAGCCGTCGCTCGCCTGGTTGCCGGCGATGACCAGGTCGACGCCCTCGACGGTGCGGATCGCCTTGGCCAGAACCTTGGCGGTCTGCGGCATGTCGGCGCCGTGCAGCGCGTCGTCGACGACGTGGATCGCCTTGTCGGCGCCCATCGAGAGCGCCTTGCGGATGGCGTCGGTCGCCCGGTCGGGACCGACGGACACGACGGTCACCTCGCCGTCATGTGCCTCCTTGATCTGGAGCGCCTCCTCGATGGCGCGCTCGTTGATCTCGTCGAGCACCGCGTCGGCGGAGTCCCGGTCCAGGGTGTGGTCCCCTTCGCGCAGCTTGCGCTCCGAATAGGTGTCCGGCACTTGTTTCACCAACACGACGATGTTTGGCATGGGACTGCTCCGACCTCCCGATGACGAGCCCATCCGGCTTGCGCGAGGAAAAGAATACGAGCCTGGCCCGACCTTGCCACGCGGGCCGTGGCTTTGGCACGGTGTGTTTGACCACCCGCATGTTACTAATCAGTAGCTTAGTGGGAAGCCGATCCAGATCATTGGCCGAGGTGACCCCACTCACCCGAATGGATTAGCTAGCATCCCTTCATGTCCGGCCGTGTTGGTCTGGTTACAGACTCCACCTCGAGCGTCCCGCCCGCCGTCGCCATGCAGTGGGGAATCACCGTGGTGCCAACGCAGATCCAGATCGGCGAGCTGCTGCGCGCCGAGCCCGCGGTCCCCAAGGACGTCCTGGTCAAGGCGCTGGAGAGGAACCTCGAAGTCACCACCGCGCCGCCCGACCCGGCCGGGTTCGCCTGGGCGTACCAGGATCTCGCCAACCGCGGGGCCGACGAGATCGTGTCCGTGCACATCTCGGGCAAGCAGTCGAAGACCGTGGAGGTCGCGGAGACGGCGGCCGCGCGCTCGCCCGTGCCGGTGCACGTCGTCGACTCGAACACGGCCGGGATGAGCCTGGGCTACGCCGTGCTGGCGGCGGCCCGCGTGGCCGGCGCGGGCGGTGGCGCGCGCCGGGTAATGGATTCCCTGGCCCGCCGGCTGGAGCACTCCGCGGAGCTGATCTACGTCGACACGCTGGAGTACCTGCGCAGGGGCGGGCGGATCGGCGCGGCGACCGCCATGCTCGGGAGCGCGCTGGCACTCAAGCCGCTGTTGACCATGGTCAACGGTCAGGTGGCGCCGCTGGAGCGGGTGCTGGGTGCCGAGCGCGCGCTGCGCCGCCTCGTCGAGGCCGCGGTCCGCACGGCCGGCAGCCGGCAGGTGGACATCGCGATCGAGCACTTCGGCGCGCCGGCCCGGGCGGACCGCGTGCTCTCCCGCCTGCGCCCGCGCATCCCGAAGGCCCGCGAGATCACCTTCACCGAAGTGAGCTCCACGATCGGCGTGCACGTCGGGCCGGGCGCGGTAGGCATCACGATCTCCCCCACCTGACCGGGCCGCCCGTGGGGTGCCGGATGCTTGGAAGGACGCCTTCCTGTCGCCGAGCGGCCTGAAGGACGCCTTCCGGGCATCCTCGACGGTGCCCTGCCGACCTGACCGGCACGCGACGATACCGACGGGTAAGTTCTGGGCGGTCGGACCGGAGGCGGGCATCACGCAGACGGCGGGAGGCGGAGCGCTTGACGGACATCACCGCTGGTCGAGAGAGCGCGCTGCCCCTCACCGGGGAGCGGACCGTGCCCGGGATCGCCGAGGAGAACTACTGGTTCCGGCGCCACGAGGCCGCATACCTCGCGTTGCGGCCGTATTGCCGGGACGCCGTCGTGCTCGAGGCCGGATGCGGTGAGGGGTACGGGGCGGTCCTGCTGGCCCGGGACGCGCGGCTCGTGGCCGGGCTCGACTACGACCCGCTGACCGCCGCCCACGTGGGCGCCGCCTACCCCGCGGTGCGGGCCGTGCGGGGCAACCTGGCCGCGCTGCCGCTGCAAGAGTCCACTGTGGACGTCGTGGCCAACCTGCAGGTCATCGAGCACCTGTGGGACCAGGCCGGGTTCCTGCGGGAGTGCTCGCGGGTACTGCGGCCGGGCGGGCGGCTGCTCGTCACCACGCCGAACCGGATCACGTTCTCCCCCGGCCGGGACACGCCGCTGAACCCGTTCCACACCCGCGAGCTCGCGCCGTCCGAGCTCGACGCGCTGCTGACCGGCGCCGGGTTCGCCGTCGAGTACCTGGCCGGGCTCGCCCACGGGCCGCGGCTACGCGAGCTCGACGCGGCGTTCGGCGGGTCGCTGATCGACGCGCAGGTGCGGGTCGCGGTCGCCGGCGCGCCCTGGCCCGAGGATCTGCGCGCTGCGGTCGAGAGCGTGACCGCGGCCGACTTCGTCCTGGGCACCGAGAACCTGGAGTCCTGTTTGGACATCGTGGCCGTGGCGGAGCGCCCATGACGGCCGAGGGCTCGTTCTGCCTGGTGCTGCACAGCCACCTGCCCTGGCTGTCCCACCACGGAGCCTGGCCGGTCGGTGAGGAATGGCTCTACCAGGCCTGGGCGCACTCCTACCTGCCGGTCGTCGACCTTCTCCGCCGGCTCGGCGCCGAGGGGCGGACCGACCTGCTCACGCTCGGCGTCACCCCGGTGCTCGCCGCCCAGCTGGACGACCCCTACGCGCTGCGCGCCTGCCACGACTGGCTCGGCAACTGGCAGCTGCGTGCCCGGTACGCGGCGAGCCGGTGGCGCGGCGACGACCCGCTGCTGCGTGACCTCGCGGCCGCCGAGCACCAGGCCGCCGGGACCGCGCTCGCCGAGTTCGAGAGCCGCTGGCGGCACGGGTTCTCCCCCGTGCTGCGCCCGCTCGTGGACGGCGGCGTCGTCGAGCTGCTCGGCGGGCCGGCGACCCACCCGTTCCAGCCGCTGCTGCGTGACCCGGTCCGCCGGTTCACCCTCCACACAGGACTCACGGACACCGCGCTGCGGGTGGGCCACGCGCCGCGCGGGATCTGGGCGCCGGAGTGTGGCTACGCGCCGGGCATGGAGCGCGACTACGCGGCCGCGGGCGTGCGGCGGTTCCTCGTGGACGGTCCGGCCCTGCGCGGCGACACCCACGCGGCCCGCCCGGTCGGCGACTCCGACGTGGTCTGCTTCGGCCGGGACCTGGAGGTCACCTACCGGGTCTGGTCGCCGAAGGCCGGCTACCCGGGCGACCCCGCGTACCGCGACTTCCACACGTTCGACCACCCCAGCGGGCTGAAACCCGCCCGGGTCACCGGAAAGCACGTGCCGCCCGAGCGCAAGCGGCCATACGACCCGGCGCTCGCGGCCGCGGCGGTGGCCCGGCACGCCGAGGACTTCGTGGCCACCGTGCTCGCCCGGCTGCGGTCGCTGCGGGAGCGGCACGGGCGGCCGGGTTTCGTGGTCGCCGCATACGACACCGAGCTGTTCGGCCACTGGTGGCACGAGGGGCCGGCGTGGCTCGAGGCCGTGCTGCGCGCGCTGCCGGACGCGGGCGTGCGGGTCACGACGCTGCGCGGCGCGATCGAGGCCGGACACGTCGGCGCGCCGGTGGACCTGCCGGCCTCGTCATGGGGCTCGGGCAAGGACTGGCGGGTGTGGGACGGCGAGCAGGTGTCGGAGCTGGTCGCGCTGGGCGCGGCGGTCCAGGACGAGCTGCTCGCACTGCCGGCGCAGGACCCGGCGTTCCGGGATCCGGCACGGGACCAGCTCGTGCGCGAGGCGCTGCTGTGCCTGTCGAGCGACTGGGCGTTCATGGTCACCAAGGACTCGGCGGCCGACTACGCGCGCCGCCGGGCGAAGGTGCACGCCGACCGGTTCGGCGAGCTGGCCGGCCTGGTGCGCTCGGGCCGGCTCGACCGGGTCCGGGCACGGGCCGAGGAGGTGCGGGCCGAGGACGGGCCGTTCGGTCACCTGGACGCGCGGGGGCTCGCATGCGGATCCTGATGCTGTCATGGGAGTATCCACCCGTGGTGGTCGGCGGGCTGGGCCGGCACGTGCACGCGCTGGCGCGGCACCTGTCCGCGCTCGGCCACGACGTCGTCGTGCTGTGCCGGCACGAGGCGGGCACCGACGCGCTCACGCACCCGACCGCCGACACGGTGGTCGAGGGCGTGCGGGTGGTCCGGGTGGCCGAGGACCCGACGCACCTGCTGTTCGAGAAGGACCTCGTGGCGTGGACGCTCGCGATGGGCCACGGCATGATCCGCACCGGCCTCACGGTGCTGTCCGGGTGGCGGCCGGACGTGGTGCACGCACACGACTGGCTGGTCACCCACCCGGCGATCACGCTCGCCGAGCACGCGGGCGTGCCGCTGGTGGCGACGATCCACGCGACCGAGGCGGGCCGGCACAGCGGCTGGCTCTCGCAGCGGCTGAACCAGCAGGTGCACTCCGCCGAGTGGTGGCTGGCGAACCGGGCGGACGCGCTGATCACGTGCTCGTCGGCGATGCGGGCCGAGGTGGCGCACCTGTTCGAGGTCGAGCCGGACGAGATCGCCGTGATCCACAACGGGATCGAGCCGCGCGGCTGGCGGGTCCCGGCCGCCGAGGTGCGGGCGACCCGCATGCGCCACAGCCCGGCCGGCACCCCGCTGGTCGTCTACTTCGGCCGGCTGGAGTGGGAGAAGGGCGTGCAGGACCTGCTCGCCGCCCTCCCCCGGCTGCGGCGGGCGCACCCGGGCACGCGGCTGGTCGTCGCGGGCCGGGGGGTGCAGGCGACCGCGCTCGTCGAGCAGGCACGGAAGCTGCGGGTACGGCGGTCGGTGGACTTCGTGGGGCACCTGCCGGACCGGTCGCTGGTGGCGTGCCTCGCGGCCGCCGACGTGGTGGTGCTGCCCAGCCGATACGAGCCGTTCGGCATCGTGGCGCTGGAGGCGGCCGCGGCCGGGGCGCCGCTCGTGGCCTCGACGGCGGGGGGCTTGGCGGAGCTGGTGGTGGACGGCGAGACGGGCCTGTCGGTGGAGCCGGGCGACGTGGACGGCATCGTCGCGGGCGTGCGCGCGGTGCTGGCCGACCCGGCGGCCGCGGCGCGCCGGGCGAAGGCCGCGAAGGCCCGCCTGGCCACGGAGTTCGACTGGACGGGCATCGCGGAGGCGACGGTCACGGTGTACCGGTCGGCGACCGTGCGCGACCATCCGGTGCTCGGCCGTCCCAAGATCGCCACGGGCAACGCCTTCCGTGACTGAGCCCTCCGCGGCTGAAGATCAGCTGAAAGTCGGGTACACGGGACGCCGTCCGCCACTAGAGTCCTCGTTGATCTCGGGGGGATTCCGGATGGCCGCCGGTGGTCGCCGGAACTACCGTCGTCCCCGAGACCGGATCGGGGGATGATCATGAGCAGGATGTTCGCCGCGGTGCTGGTGTACGAGGCGGCCAGCTCGCGCCGGGGGCACGAGCCGCTGTTCGAGGAGACCGTCACGCTCCTCGCCGCCGACACGGCCGAACAGGCCGCCGAGCGGGCACGCGCGCACGCGGAGGCGCGGGAGACCAGCTACCACGACGAGGACGGCGACACGATCACGTGGAGCTTCCGCCACCTGGTGGACCTGGTGGAGGTCGGCGACCCACTCGGCGACGGCGCGGAGGTCTACACGCGACACTTCCGCGACTACCGGGCCTACCTCGCCGTCGAGCCGCTCGCGAGCTAGGGCGTCCTAGCCGCCGAGCGTCTTCTTCAACGCCGCCGCGGCCTTGCGGGACATGTCCGCGACCGCGGCCCGGCGGGCGGCATCCGCCTCGTACGTGGCCCGGCGGTCGCGCACGATCTTCGCAGGGATGCCGGCCGCCACCGCGTAGTCGGGCACGTCGTCCTTCACCACGGCGTGCGCGCCGATCACCGCGCCGCGGCCGATGCGGGTGCCCTTCGTGATCGTCACCTTCGTGCACAGCCACGTGTCCGGGCCGATCCGTACCGGCGCCTTGACGATGCCCTGGTCCTTGATCGGCAGGTTGATGTCCGTCGTCACGTGGTCGAAGTCGCAGATGTAGACCCAGTCGGCCACGAGCGCGGCGTCGCCGAGCTCGATGTCCAGGTAGCAGTTGAGCACGTTCTGCCGTCCGAACACCGCCTTGTCGCCGATGCGCAGCGACCCCTCGTGGCAGCGGATCGCGTTGCCGTCACCGATGTGCACCCACCGGCCGATCTCCATGCGGCCGTAGCCGGGGCGGCAGTGCACGTCGAGGTCCTTGCCGAGGAACACCATGCCGCGCAACACGATGTGCGGGTTGGCGAGCCGGAACCTCAGCAGCCGCCAGTAGCGGACGAGGTACCAGGGCGTCCACGCCCGGTGGCGGATCACCCAGCGCAGCGAGTCCATCGTGAGGAACCGCGCCTGGTCCGGGTCGCGCCGGGACCGCCGCCAGCCGCGGATCCGGTCGGTGACCGGCGCGCCCCACATCGACGTCATAGCAGCCGACCGTACCGTGAGCGCATGGCGCAGGGCCCGGAGCCCGCCGACCGGCACGCCAGCTGGCTGGAGCTGTTCTTCGACCTCGTCGTGGTGGTCGCGGTCAGTCAGCTCGCCCACCTCCTGCACGGGGACGCGCACCACGCACCGGGCGCGCTGGACATCGTCACGTTCTTCGCGCTGTACCTGGCGATCTGGCTCGTGTGGACCACGTTCATGCTGTACGCGAACGTCGTCGCCGACCGGGTCCGAGTGCCGACGGTGTTCCTCGGCATGGCCGGCTTCGCGGTGCTGGCCGCGAGCATTCCTGAGGTGCTGACCGAGCGGGCCGACCTGTTCGCCCGCCGCGTACCTGTTCTCCAGCACCCTCGGCAACGGTGCGTTCACCCTCTCCCGCCGGGTCCTGCTGTCCTGGGGCGCGGCGACGCGCAACGCCGGGCTGCTGCCGTGGATCGTCTCGTTCTGGATCGAGGACCGTGGGTGGCGGCTGTCCCTGCTGGGCCTGGCGATGACCCTGTGGTCCAGCGTGCTGTTCAGCCGCGGCGACGCCGACGAGCTCGTCGCGCAGCTCAACGAGAGGCTCGCGCGGGCGGACGCGCGACCAGCGGCGCCGGCGGGCCCGTGAACCCGGCGGCGAGGCGGAGCGGTCGCCGCGGGTTCCCCGGGTGGAGGTCGCCCAGGTGGACACCGCGCACCTCGGGGAGCGGCTCGGGCTGCTCGTGATCATCGTGCTCGGCGAGGCGATGCTGCAGCTGGTCGGCGCGTGGGCGGGCATCGACGACTGGCGGCCCGGGCGGCGGCGAGGGCTGGCTGCTGCTGCTCGCGGTGGTGAGCGGGTTCGGTCTGGTCGTCATGCGGTGGGCGCTGAACGTGCGGTACGCGTTCGCGCAGGCGCACCCGTACCCGCCGGCGGTGTTGCTGCCGGCGCACTTCGTAGTGATCGCGGCGATCACCACGATCGCCGCCGGGCTGGGCTCGGTGGCCGGTGCGCCGGCCGAGCACCTGACGGGCACGACGCGGTGGCTGCTGTGCGCGGGCGTGGCCGCCTTCCTGCTCATGATCTCCCTGCTCAGCCGCGCGACCCGGCGCTGGCCGGTGACGGTGGCCGCGCTCGCGCTGCCGCTCGTGGCCGGGGTGCTCGGGCCGCTGCTGCCCGCGGCGGTGGTCGGGTTCGTGCTGCTCGCGGCATGCTTCGGGCAGGGGTTGAACCTGCGCGGGGCAGTAACGTCTGGGCCATGACCGCGCTGATCATCGACACCGACCCCGGGGTGGACGACGCCTTCGCCATCGCGCTCGCGTGCTCGAGCCCCGAGGTGGACCTGCTGGGCGTGACGACCGTGTTCGGCAACGTCGGGCTGGCGATGACGACCCGCAACGCCCTGCGCGTGCTGGCGTTGTACGGCCGGGAGGACGTGCCGGTGGCCGCGGGCGCGGACCGGCCGCTGGTGTACCCGCACCCCCACCGGGCACGCCACGTGCACGGCGACGACGGGCTGTCGGACCGGTCGAACCTGTTGCCGGAGCGCCGAACCGGCGTGGCCGGGACCGACGCGGTGTCGCTGATGGCGTCGCTGCTGGAGCAGGCGGCCGAGCCGGTGACGATCGTCCCCATCGGACCGCTGACGAACATCGCGCTGCTGCTGGCCGCCCACCCGGCGGTCCGCACGAAGATCGCCCGGATCGTGATCATGGGTGGCGCCCTCGACGGCGGGAACGTCACCGCGACCGCGGAGTTCAACATCTGGAGCGACCCCGAGGCGGCGCGGCGGGTGCTGGTCGAGGAGGAGGTGCCGACCGTGCTGGTGCCGATGGACCTGACCCACCGGTGCGCCGTCGACGCCGAGTGGCTGGACAAGCTCGCCGCGAGCGGCCCGCGCGGGCGGCTGCTGGTGGAGCTGACCTCGACGTACCGGGAGCACTACTCGCGGGCCCTGGGCCGGGACGGCACGGTGATCCACGACGCGGTCGCGATGACGGAGGCGGTCCACCCGGGCCTGCTCACCCCGACGTCGCTGCCGCTGGAGGTCGAGTGCGGGCACGGGCCGAGCCGGGGCATGGTGATCGCCGACCGCCGCGGCACCGCCGCCCGCGAACGATCCGGTTCGGACGGTGGCCGGGAGGTGGCGGTGGCGACCGACGCCGACCTGGACGCGGTCCGCGCCTTCCTCCTGGCCCGCCTCGGCTCCTGACCCGGGGTCAGACCTTGACCAGGCTGGCGCGCTCCACGGCCCGGGACAGCTCGATCAGGCGGTCCACGTCGGCATCCAGGCTGTCCTCCGCCGGTAGCGCGATCGGGATCGCCTGCGTGGGCACGGTTTCGCCGGCCGCGTGCGCACGCAGTGCGTCGGAGAGCTGGCGGGCCAGGCGTTCCGGGTCGGCCAACTCGGCCGGGTCCGCGCCCAGGTTCGCCAGGTACGGGCTGATCCGCACGAGCCCGTCGCGGCACTCGATGACGCGGCGGTAGTAGCGGCGGTGCACGCTGCGCAGCTGCAGGGCGTCCCGCCACGGGCTCGTCGGCACCCGGCTCAGCGCGTCCTGCGGGAACTGCTCGTTCAGTACCGTCCATAGTGGACGCAGTCGGCGGTGGGCGCGGCGGTGCCGGAGCCACACACGCAGCGCGGCCGTCCAGGTCTTCACCGTCGGGTACGCCAGGCCCACCACGAACAGCACGATCCCGAGCAGCAGCAGGAAGACGCTCGTGATGATGACCGGCGGCGGCGCGGGCGTGCCGGCCCACCGGCTGATGTTCGACGCCACGAAGGTGGCCCCCGCCAACGAGATCGACGCGAGGCCGAACGTCGCGATTCGCAACCCGCGCCGCAGCCGGGGCTCCGCGCCGCGCGCGTAGCGGCTCGTCCACAAGCCCGCCGCCGCGAACGCGTACAGCAGGTAGCTGTTGGCCGCGATGTAGAAGATCGCGATGCTGGCCACCCCGACCGGACCCTCGCCGGGGGTCGACGTGACGGTGGCGGCGGGGGTCCGCAGATCCGCCGGGATCACGATGTTCGCGACGGTGGCGATCATCAGCGCGACGCCGAGCACGATCGCGTCCCGGATCGCCCGGCCGCGCGCCAGCGCCGGCTCGAGCGCGGAGAACTGGAAGAAGCAGACCAGACTGTACGCCGCGACCAGCAGCAGCGCGTGCTGGATGTACCGCGAGTTCATGGCGTCCACGCCGAGGAACACCACGCCCCTGCTCGCCGCGATGCCGAACGGGTACGCGATGGACCAGCCGGCCAGCAGGCCCGCGACCGCCCAGCGCCGAACGTCCCCCGGCGAGCGGGCGACCAGCCAGAGCATCCACGCCAGCGCCCCGAACGACGCGATCCCGTGGACGAGGTCGAACCCGGTGTAGGTCACTGTGCCCTCCGACTCGCTCCGCTACTCCCGGCGCTCATGGCCGGCCGCCAATGCCCGGAAGGCGTCCTTCCTGGCGTCCAGTGTCCGGAAGGCGTCCTTCCAGGCTCTGTCACTTCCCACTCAGAGCCATCCGAGCCGGTCGGTCAGCGCCGTGCCCATCCGCTGGGCCGTGGCGTCGGTGGAGTCGGCCGGCGGGCCGACCGAGTCGAGCACCGAGGCCCACTCGAGGATGATCGTGGCGACCGTCTCCGCCTCACGCTCCTGGTCGGAGTCGTACGAGGTGCGCCGCAGCGCCCGCCGCACGGCGCCGGGCTCGAGGTCGGGGTACTGCTCGCGAAGCTGATCGGGTTCGACGTTCGGGTAGAGCTGGCCGAGCAGCGCGTCGTCGTCCTCGTCGCTGCGGTGGCCCGCCAGGATGTGGCCCAGCTCGTGCAGGATGATGTGTCCCTGATGGGCCTTGGACGTCTCGCGCTGGTAGAGGATGTAGTCGGCCGAGTCGGTGGTGATCCAGGCGCCGAACGGGCCGGGTACCGGGATCGGGTGTGCGACGGGACGGATCGGCTTGCCCCGCTGCTGGCCCACGCGGCGGCACAGCTCGCGCACGTCCAGCGGTGGGCGGATGTCGAGCTCGTTGAGCAACTTCCGGCAGCGCCGGCGCAACTCCCGCTCCCGCACTGCGCACACCTCCCCGATCCGCACCCCCAGGTTCGTGTTCGGTCGCAGCATTCCAGAACACCCAGAACCGCCGTCACGGCCCCGCGATGTTCACTCCTTCGGCCTAGTGTCCCTTTCGGCCCGCTCCAGCCGGTGGACCACGTTTAGCAGGTCCATCACCTGCCGCCGTCCTGCCGGCGACAACTCGCCGGCCCGCAGCGCCATCAGCTGCGCGTCGCTGCTGCCCATGATCTTGTCCAGCCGGGCCTGCTCTGCCTTGAGCTCCTCGAGCTGCTGGTCGACCCGGTCGGTCACCGCGTCGTCGAAGAAGTAGGAGACGGGCACCCCGAAGAACGCGGCGAGCGCCTGGAGGTGCTTGAACGTCGGGTTGTCCTTCTTTCCCTTGCGCAGCTGCCAGATGTAGCTCTGCGAGATGGTCACGCCGGTGGCCACGATCGAAGCGGCGACCTGCTCGTTGCTGTACTCCTGACCGCCTCGCGTCGTGGTGTTGGCGAACAGGTGGTTCAGCTTGTCGGCCAGCGACCTGCGCCGCTCAACCATGTCGCCTCCCCGGCCCCCTTTACTCACAGATATGCTCCTGCTGCGTATCGTCATTTTCGTCAGTTGAAACCCGACCGTCAACCAGTCTAGGCTGAGAGCGAGCGGATCAACTCACGTGAAAGAGATTCTCATCCGATTGTCGTACAGCAGTCCAACATCCCGGGAGGTCCCCGCGATGCGGCTCGCCGGCGGGGACGATACCCACCCCGGAACCGCCTGCGCGACGTGCGGCCAGCCGCTGGGTTACCGCACCACGGACAAGCTGACGGGCCTGCTCGACCGCTGGGCCTGGGACAAGGCGGCGACAGAGATTCTCGACCAGGTCGACGACCAGCCGGCCGTGTTGCTCATGCTCGACCTCGATCGGTTCAAGGAGATCAACGACACACACGGGCACCTCGCGGGGGACGCGGTGCTGCGGGCGATCGCGTCGGTCGTGCGGGGCGCGGTGCGCCAGATGGACATCGTGGGCCGCTACGGCGGGCACGGCGGCGACGAGTTCCTCGTGCTACTGCCGGCCACCGACCCGGGGCGGGGGGACAAGGTGGCCGCGCGCATCCTCACTCGGATCCGCGCGGCCGCCGTCTCCGCACCGTCGGCACGCGTCGGCCGGATCACGATCACCGGGCTCACCGCGTCGGTGGGGCTCGCGGCGCGCGACCACAGCCGCGGCGAGGACCTGCTGGCGCTGTTCGAAGGGGCGGACGCGGCTCTGCTGCGGGCGAAACAACACGGGCGCGACCGCATCGTGACGGCCGACCCGCTGACCGGCCCGCCGGATCCCACACGAGTCAACCGGCACCCGCGCCACCAGCTCGACGAGGTCCGCCTGGTGACCGACCGCGTCCTCATGCCGGACCAGGTGGCCGTGTTGAGCGAGCAGCTGCGTACGCTGCTGCGGGTACTGCCCGGCGAGCACGAGCTCGACGTGCTGGCCGCGTTGTCCTCCGGTCCGCTGCCGTACCGGGATCTCCAGCGGAGTTCGGAGGGCGCGCCGGACTGCACGCTGGAGCGGCTGGAGCGGGACGGACTCGTGGTGTGCGAGCGCGCCGGGGAGCAGATCGTGTCCTGCGCGCTGACGCCGGCGGCGTGCGAGTTGTTCGACAGGCTTCTTCCCGCCATCGAATGGGTCGGGAAGATCAGCTCCACAGGCGCGAAAGGGGCGTGAGTGGGTAGCGGCGGCGCAGGGGCATTGCGCTCGCCGCTGCCCGCTCACGGAAGTGACGGCACCGCCTCGCAGACGTAGGCCATCGGCGTCCGGCCGACCCGGGTGAGCACCACTGTGGCCTCGTTGGGCCCGCGCAGCTTCAGCTTGGGACGCAACGTGTTCGGGTCGACGTCCAGTCCGCGCACCAGGATCTCCAGCCGGCCGACCGCACGGCGCCGGAGCCGCTGGCGCAGCGTCTTCTCGCTGTAGTGGCCGTCCTCGAGCACCCGGAACGCCCGGATGCCCGGCGGGGCCGCGTCCCCGGTCAGGTACGCGATCCGCTCGTCCAGCTGCCACAGGCCGTGGCGGGCCGCGTACTGCCGCACGAGCCCGGCCCGCACGACGGCGCCGTCCGGGTCGACGAGCCACTCCCCCACCTCGCGCACGGGGCACTCGTCCGGCTCCGCCTCCGTGACCGTCCACTCAGGACTATCCGCGCGCAGCACGGTGGCGCGCCGCCGGACGCCTTCCGTGGCAAGGGATCCGGTCCACAGACACGCCTCGCGCACCTGTCCGTCCAGCGACACCAGCTCCACCTCGCCCGGCGGCAGCCGTCCGAAGTCCATGCCGGGCGCGCACTTCACCGCGAGGTCCCGACCGGCGTAGGCGGCGGCCAGCTCGTCCAGCGGCGGCAGGAAGTCGCTCGCCTGCCAGCGGCGGCGGCCGGCGGCGTCGCGGCGGCCCGGGTCGGCGAACACGGCCGTGCCGCGGGTGACCGGATGCCGGGCGTCGGCCCGGACCAGCGTCGCCGCGGGAACGTTGTGCCGGGCCATGGCCAGGCGCACCGGGTCGAGGTCCGAGCCGACGCACCGGTGCGCGGTTGCGGCCAGCGCGGCCAGGTCGACGCCGACCGAGCAGGTCACGTCGTGCACGTCGCGGCCGGCGAGCCGGCGGGCCCGAAGCCGGGCGACCGGCACCGGCGTGGCCTGCTGCAGGGCGGTGCCGGTGAGCAACCAGCGGGCCGGGTCGTCCAGCTTGGCCACCGCCTTGCGGCGCAGCAGGACGGTCTCCAGCATCGCGCCCGCCCGCTCGCCGAGCCGCTCGCGGGCGGTAGCCACGTCGGCCAGGTAGCTCGCGCCGGTCAGCGGCAGCCGGTCGACCTCCGCGAGCGCCTCGGTGGCCGTGCGCAGGTAGGCCACGTCCGCTGGGGTGAACTGGTATGTCACCGAGCGGAGCTTGCGGAGCGAACCACGACTACGGCGGAGCCTGCGGAGCGAACCATGATCACGGCTTGGTCCCCGTGATGAGCACGTTGTAGAAAAGGTCGCGCGGCGCGATCCTGCGCAGCACGTTCTCGTCCAACCAGGACAGTCGCAGCCAGGCCCGGTACGCGAACAGCCGCCAGCCCAGCGTGAGCTTCTCCGGTGGCACGGCGGCCTCGAACGTGCGCACGGGCCAGCCGAACAACGCGGCCGCCAGCTCCTCGGTCACCGCGCGGACGTCCGCCGCACCGGCCTCGCGTGCGGTGCGCTCGAGCGCGGTCGGATCGAACGTGTGCAGGTCGACGTCCGCCTCGAGGGCCGCCGCCCGGGACGACTCGTCGAGCTCGGCCTGCGGCCGCCGCCAGCCGGACAGCGCCGGCACCCTCGTGATATTCGTGGTGAGCCACCAGGTCAGCCGGCCGAGCTGGCGCGCGTAGGTGTCGCCGATCCTCGTCGGCTCCCCGGCGAACACGAACCGGCCGCCCGGCTTGAGCACCCGCAGCACCTCGCGGAACGCGGCGGGCACGTCCGGGATGTGGTGCAGCACCGCGTGCCCGACGACGAGGTCGAACGTGGCGTCGTCGTACGGGATCCGCTCGGCGTCGGCCACCCGGCCGTCGACGTCCAGCCCGAGGTGCTCGGCATTGCGCAGCGCCACGCGGACCATGCCGGGCGACAGGTCGGTGACCGAGCCCTGCTTGATCACCCCGCCCTGCATGAGGTTCAGCAGGAAGAAGCCGGTGCCGCTGCCGAGCTCCATGGCTCGCTCGTACGGCCAGTCCGCGTCGCCGGCCACCGCGCGGAACCGGCCGACCGCGTAGTCGATGCACCGCTCGTCGTAGGAGATCGACCACTTCTCGTCGTAGGTGTCGGCTTCCCAGTCGTGGTAGAGCACGTTGGCCAGCTTGGGATCCGACCGCGCGGCGTCGACCTCGGCCTGCGTCGCGTGTGGATTCGGTGCCGGGTGACCCGCCGGTTCGCTTGCCGGGTCACCCGCCGGGTCGCTTGCCGGGTCACTTGCCACTGAACGTCGCCTTCCCCGGCCCGTTCTCGATGAACGACCGCATGCCGGTCTTCTGGTCCTCGGTCGCGAACAGCGCGGCGAACACCTGGCTCTCGAGCTTCAGCCCGCTCGCCAGGTCGCCGTCGAGGCCGCCGTCGATGGCCGCCTTGGCCCCGGCGAGCGCGCGGGCGGGGCCGTTCACGAACTGCTCGGCCCACTGCCTGGCCGCGGTGTACACGTCGTCGGGTGCGGTGACCTCGTCCACCAGTCCGATCGTGAGCGCCTCGTTCGCCTCGACGAACCGTCCGGTGTAGACGATGTCCTTCGCCTTGCTGGGCCCGATCAGCCGGGCGAGGCGCTGGGTGCCGCCGGCGCCGGGGATGATGCCGAGCAGGATCTCCGGCTGGCCGAGCCGCGCGTTGTCGCCGGCCACCCGACGGTCACAGCACAGCGCCAGCTCGCAGCCGCCGCCGAGGGCGTAGCCGGTGACCGCGGCGATCGTCGGCTTGGGAAGCTCGGCGACCGCGGTGAAGGAGGCGGACAGCGCGCCGGCCCGCCGCGCCATGTCCACATAGGACATGTCGGCCATCTCCTTGATGTCCGCGCCGGCCGCGAACACCTTCTCGCCGCCGTAGACGATCACGGCCCGGACGTCGTCGCGCCCGGTAGCCTCCTGCGCGGCCGCGCGGATCTCGTCCTGCACCTGCTTGTTGAGCGCGTTCATCGGCGGGCGGTCCAGCCGGATGGTGCCGATTCCTCCGTCGACCTCGAGCCTGACGAACTCACCCACGTCGCTGCCTCCCTACCGATGCGTCAACTAGCGACAACCTAGTCCGCGCCCGTGCGACGTGCGAAGTACCGGTCGCCGAGGCGGTCCAGCTCGAGCCGCTGGCCGAACGTCGCGGACAGGTTCTCGCTGGTCAGCGTGTCCTCGATCAGGCCCTGCGCGACCACGCCGCCGTCGGAGAGGAGCAACAGGTGGGTGAAGCCGGGCGGGATCTCCTCCACGTGGTGCGTGACGAGGATCGTGGCGGGCGCGTCCGGGTCGCGGGCGAGCTCGGTGAGCCGGGCGACGAGGTCCTCACGGCCGCCGAGGTCGAGGCCGGCGGCGGGCTCGTCGAGGAGCAGCATCTCGGGATCTGTCATCAGCGCGCGGGCGATCAGCGTCCGCTTGCGCTCGCCCTCGGACAGGGTGCCGAACTCGCGGTCGGTGAGGTGGGCGATGCCGAGGGACTTGCACAGCTGCTGGGCGCGGCCGGTGTCGACCTGCTCGTAGTCCTCGCGCCAGCGGCCGAGGACCGCGTACCCGGCGCTGACGACGATGTCGAGGACCGTCTCCCGGGGCGGCACACGGGTGAGCAGGGCCGCGGAGCAGAAGCCGATGCGGGTGCGCAGCTCGAACACGTCCACCCGGCCGAGCCGCTCGCCGAGGACATGCACCTGGCCGGTCGTCTGGTGCAGCTCGGCGGCGGCGAGCCGCAGCAGCGTGGTCTTGCCCGCCCCGTTGGCGCCGAGGACCACCCATCGCTCGTCCAGCTCGACGCTCCAGTTCACCCCGGCGAGCAGGTGGGTGGTGCCACGCCGGACCCCGACGTCGGACATGTGCACGACGAGATCGTCCAGTTCCGTCACGGTGTCCTATTCAACATGAGGCCTTGCGCAGGCGTGCCCTCGGTTTGCCTCGGTGCGCAGCCGTGGTTCCCCGGCCGGGCCCGCACGGATTGACTCGCCGTCGTGTGGACACGGACATTCCCTGGCCTGGGCTTCGACCCCACTCCCGGCTCGGCGGCGGACGCCGAGGCGGTCCTGACCCGGCTCGCCGACGCCTCGTCGGTGGTCGACGGCTCGGCCCGCGGGCTGCGGCGGGCGGGTCGGCCGGGAGCGTGGCGTGGGCCGGCGGCGGCCGCGTTCCGCTCGGGCGCGTCCGGCCTGGCGGGTGGTCTCGACGAGGCCGTCGCGGCCCTGCGCGCGGCGTCGCGGGCGGTGTCCGTGTGGCGGTCGCGGCTGATGGCGAACCAGCGAGAGGCCGACGAGTTGGAGGCCGTCGCGCGGCGGCTCGTCCCGGATGCGGTCGAGGAGCTGGACCGGGTACGGGAGCGGGCGCGCCGGCTGCGGGCACGCCACGTGCGGCAGGCGGCTCACGCGGCGGCGGCGGTCCGCTCGGCGGCGGGCCGGGGGCCGGGCTCGGGTCCGGGCTCGCTGCCGGCTTGGGCGTCGGGCTCGCCGCCGGGCTCGGCTTCCGGCTCGGCATGGGGTTGGGTGACGGGTTCGGCGGAGTCCGCGGCGCGGCTCTCGGGACGGGTGACCGGATGGACCGGCTCGGTCGCGCTCGGCCTGGCCTCGCCGGAGTG
>NZ_JBOHGB010000114.1:0-23222 GCF_050699935.1 Actinophytocola sp. | reverse complement strand
GGCCATAGCTCGGCGAGGTCGACCCGCGAGTCGCGCAGCGCGTGTGCCGGCACGCCCAGCGCGGCCGGCGCGCGCCCGGAGCGGAAGCGGACGCCGACGAGCTCGCCCGGCTGCGTCGGCGTCAGGTGCGCCCGAGTGTCCGGCCCGGCCACGAACAGCCGGCCGCTCTCCCGGTGCCAGATGACGTCCGCGCAGGCGTCCGGCACGATCCGGTGTGTGCCGGCCGCGGCGGCCACCCGCCGGGACCACGCGCGCGTGACCAGCTCGCGCGCTCCGGCGGGGGCGAGGCGCTCCCGATAACGATCCACGGCCGGGATTGTGGCAGTGGGCACCGACAAAACTCGGCCGACCGGACGCGTGGGCGACCCGACCTCCGGCGAACCGCCGGTCGCGGGCACCCCGCGACGCGGTGACCTCCTCGTCCGGCGGCGGTCCGATGGGAGCCGCCTGACCCGGCGGCCAGATGTCAGTCCGCGACTGTCAGTCCGCGACGGTGGCGGACTCGATGTTCACCGCGAGCTTCGGCGCGCCGTCCTCGGGACTGTTGCCGGGTGTGATGCCGCCCTTGGCGACCTTGTCGAGGACCTTCAAGCCCGCCTCGCTGACCTCGCCGAACACCGTGTAGTTCGGCGGCAGTGTCGAATCGCCGTAGACGAGGAAGAACTGGCTGCCGCCGGTGTTCGGCCCGGCATTGGCCATCGCCAGCATGCCGCGCTTGTACACCTTCAGCGGCTGGCCGCCGGTCTGGGCGGCCGGTGCGTCGGCGAGGTCCTTCGGCAGCTCGTCGGGGATCGTGTAGCCCGGCCCGCCGGTGCCGTCGCCCTTCGGGTCACCGCACTGGAGCACCTTGAGGCCGGCGGAGCTGACCAGCCGGTGGCACTTGGTGGCGTCGAAGAACTTCTCCTTGGCCAGGTGCTCGATGCTCTGCACGGTGCACGGTGCCTTGGCCCGGTCCAGCGTCAGCCCGATGTCGCCCTGGTTGGTCTTGAGGTCGAGCTGGACGGTGCCCTCCTTGGGCGTCTCGGCCGGGTCCTCGGGCAGCCCGACGTCCTTGGCGGGCTCCTCGCCGGCACTCTCCTCGTAGGCGCACGGCCCTTCGGTGGTCTTGGCGGCCTGCTCGGTGTCGCTCGAGTCGGCGTCGGCGGTCGAGTCGTCGGGACCCAGGTTGGACAGCCAGAACACCAGACCGACGACCGCCACCACGACGACGACGGTCAGCGTGACACCCCAGATCCGGCGCTTCTTGACACGTTCCGCCCGGCGGGCGAGTTGGCGCTCCAGCTTGCGCTTGGCTGCCTGCCGACGCTGCTCGTTGCTCGGCACCGGGCACCCTCCTGACCTCCGACGTCCATGCCGGCCGGCAGTCTATGGGTACCCCCGGTAAGAACCGTGTGGAGGTCCACAAAATCTCAGGCGATTGCCAGAATCGCATCCGTGGGCGGTGTTACCGGTGCACACCGGTAGTGGGAGACTGGATACTGGGCGTGGCAACAAGTTGACTGGTGTCCGGCGGCGCGGACTGACAAGGTGGACACATGCACGACAGGCGGGACGACGGGACGTCGCCGTTCGCCGACGAGCTGGAGCGGCTGCTGCGCAAGCGCGGTCTGTCCTGGCGTCGCCTTTCCGACCTGATCGGATACACCCCGAGCTGGCTGTCCAAGATCAAGCACGGCGCGCCGCCGTCCGCCGAGCTGGCCCGCAAGTGCGACCAGGTCCTCGAGGCCGACGGACAGCTCATCGCACTGGCCGCCTCGTCCGGCGGTCCCGTTCGGCTGGCCCAGCTCCCGGCCGCCGCCGCCACCTTCGTCGGCCGGGAGGCCGAGCTGTACGCGCTCGCGGGGATCCTGTCCTACGAGGGCGAACCCGGCACGCCGCAGCTGGTCGCCATCGACGGCCCGCCCGGCGCCGGCAAGACCGCGCTCGCGCTGCGGGTCGCGCACACGGTCGCCGACCAGTACTCCGACGGCCAGCTCTACGTCGACCTGCGCGGCTACTCCCCGGACGGCCAGCCCCGCGTCGTCGACGAGGTGCTGGAGGAGTTCCTCACCGCGCTCGGCGTGCAGCTCGACGTCATCCCGGCCGGGCTGGAGGCACGCGCGAAGCTGTACCGCTCGGTGCTCGCCGACCGGCGGGTCCTGGTCGTGCTGGACAACGCGGCAGACTCCTCGCAGCTGGAGCCGTTGCTGCCCGCGTCGTCCGGGTGCGGCGTCGTGGTCACCAGCCGCAAGCGCCTCGGCGGCCTGACCGTCCAGGGCGACCAGCGGATCACGCTCGGCCCGATGGCCGAGGAGGAGTCGACCACCTTGCTGTGCAAGGTCATCGGCAAGGACCGGGCCATCGCCGAGCCGGACGCGGTGCGCGCGCTCGCCAGTCGCTGCGGTCACCTGCCGCTGGCACTGCGCATCGCCGCCGAGCGCGTGGCCACGCACCCGCACCACTCGGTGAGCCTGCTCGTCGAGGAGCTGGCCACCGAGGAGCAGCGGCTGGAGGCGCTCGCCACCGACGACTCGGTGGCCGTCAAGACCGTCTTCTCCTGGTCCTACCGCGACCTGTCCGTCGACGCCGCCCGCATGTTCCGGATGATCGGCCTGCACTCCGGCTCGCACATCCGCACCGGTGCCGCCGCCGCGCTGGGTGACCAGCCGATGGTCCGCGCGCGCCGGCTGCTCGACCGGCTCGCCGGCGTCCACCTGATCGAGGGGCTGGGCAACGACCGGTACCGGATGCACGACCTGCTGCGGGTGTACGCGGCCGAGCAGGCGGTGGCGGAGGAGCCCGAAGCGGAGCGAATGCTCGCGCTGCGCCGGATGGTCGACTGGTATCTGCGCAACACCTACGCGGCCAACCACGCGCTCGCCCCGCAGCGGCAGGACCCGGTGCTGGAGCGGTCCGGGTTCGCCGTCGACGTCGCCGAGTTCGACTACGACTCGGCGTTGCGGTGGTGCGAGTTCGAGATGTCCAACATCGCCTCGGCCACCCGCACCGCGGTCGAGATCGGCGAGAACGTCGCGGGGTGGAAGCTGCCGGCCGGCTCGTTCAACTACCTGCACCTGCGCAAGCGCTGGACGTCGTGGGTGGCCTCGCACGAGATCGGCGTCATCGGCGCGCGCCGGGCGGGTGACCGCTACGGCGAGGCGTGGGTGCTCAACAACCTGGCCATCGCCTACCGCGAGCTGCGCCGGACCGGTGAGGCGAAGGAGTGCTTCATGCAGGCGCGCGCCCTGCGCATCGAGCTGGGCGACCGGGTCGGGCAGGCGTGGAGCCTCACCGGCATCGGCTACATCGGCTTCGACCAGAGCCGCTTCGACGCCGCCGCACTGCACTTCGGTGAGGCGCTGGACATCTTCCGCGTGGTCGGCGACCGGCACGGCGAGGGCATCGCGCTCGCCAACGTCGGGGACGCCTACCGCTGCCTGTCCGACTACGACCGGGCGGTCGACGCGCTCGAGCAGGCCTTGGCGCTGTTCCGCGACATCGAGGACCGATACGGCGAGTGCTACACGCTCGTCAAGCTCGGCGAGACGTATTCCGAGCTCGCCCGCCAGGCCGATGCGCTCGACTGCTTCCAGCGGGCGCTGGAGACCCGGCGCGAGCTCGGCGACCGGTGGGGCGTCGGGGAGACGCTGCACAAGCGCGGTCTCGTCCTCTTCGACAGCGGCCAGGCGGAACTGGCCACCGAGTCGCTGCGCGAGGCGTTCTCGATTTTCGACGAGCTCGGCGATCCGCGCGCGGCGGACGTGCGCGAGCTGCTGGAGAAGAACGCCTGAGCGTCAGCCTTTCAGGGATTTGAACATGAGGTCCCGGAATGTCGCCACGTCGACGGATTCCGCGACCTTCACCGGAACGCGTCCGGCGCCGGTGTTCGTGGAAATGTAGGCGTCGCTCGAAATTGTCCGCAGGTCCGACACGACCTGGCCACGCGTATGCGTTCCCGTCAACTCCACACCGAGCGGCATCTGGCGGTAGGTGGCCAATTTCTGGTCCAGCGCGATGGCCGCCGCGAGCGGGTCGTGCAGCGTGCAGGAATGCTCGCCGAACATATTCGAGTAGAACTGTCCATAGTGGTCCAGAAGTTTGTTGGCGAAATCGGCGCGAGGGCCGCGGACCTCCGCCAGCGCGGCGAGCCAGTCGGTGTCGACCCGGGCCTGTTCGGTGGCGTCCAGGGCGACGAGTGTCAATTCCGGAAAACCGGCGCCGAGCACCAGGTCGGCGGCCTCGGGATCGTGGTAGAAATTCGCGTCCGCGTACGGGGTGATGTTTCCGGGAACGGTGACCGCGCCACCCATGACGACGACCGACCGGAGCAGGCTCGGTAAGTCGGGCTCGAGCAGTGCCGCGAGTGCGACGTTCGTCAGCGGCCCGAGCGCGAGGAGGGTCAGCTCGCCGGGATGGGTCCGGGCCAGCCGCACGATCTGCTCGGCGGCCGAGCCGGGCGCCGTGGTGCCCTTCGGCAGCGGGCCGGCGTGGCCGCCGAGACCGTCCTCGCCGTGTACGAACTCCGCGGTCCTCAGCGGCTGGGCCAACGGCCGCGCCGCGCCCACGGTCACCGGCGGGGTGAGCCCGACGAGCTCGAGCACCCGGAGTGCGTTGAGCGCCCCGACGGAAGCGGCCACGTTGCCGTGAACGCTGCCGACGGCGACGATCTCGGCGTCCTCCTGGGCCGCGAGATACATGATCGCGAGAGCGTCGTCCACCCCCGGATCGGTGTCGAGAATGAGTTGCACGCTGTGGCACTCAACCAGACAACCCGGTAGCAATCAAAGCCCGGGGTGCTGTGATGTGATCACGTGTATGCAGGTATGTGTTTTCTGCGGATCATCCACCGGCACCGGCCCGGGGTACCTGGCCGCGGCCGGGCACGTAGGACGCGCCCTGGCGGAGCGCGGGATCGGGCTCGTCTACGGCGGCTCGAGCGTGGGCACGATGGGCGTCGTGGCGGACGCGGCGCTCGCGGCCGGCGGCCGCGTGACCGGGGTGATACCGCAGAGTCTCGTCGATCGGGAGATCGCGCATCCCGGGCTGACCGACCTGCGCGTGGTGGCCGGCCTGCACGAACGCAAGGCCACGATGGCCGAGTTCGCCGACGCGTTCCTCGTGCTGCCGGGCGGCGCCGGCACGCTCGAGGAGCTGTTCGAGGTGTTCACCTGGGCGCTGCTCGGCCTGCACGACAAGCCGATCGCGCTGCTCGACGTCGACGGCTACTACCAGCCCATGCTGCGGTTCCTCGACCACATGACGGGACAGGGCTTCCTCTCGCGCGAGTATCGGGACATGCTCATCGTCGACACGGACGTCGGTCGCGTTCTCGATCGTTATGCCGACCATCGCGCCCCACGCGAAAAGTGGTCATCCAGCCACGGTGCGTGATTGTTGACAGCGTGCGGTGACTCCTCCATTCGGTGTTTCCTCAAACCGTCAACACCTCAACACTGTTCAGCCCTTCTGTGACTCCCGATAGTGAGCTGTATACGGCCGGTGAGGGCGTCATTCGCCGGGGGCCGGCCGTGAACTCACAGGTTGAGCGCCGCAGGGGAGACAGTCGATGACCGCGGAAGCGGGATCCGGACGAGGAACGGCGATCGGGGACGCCGAACCGAAGTCCGACCAACCTGACATCGTCGCGCCGAGATCCGGTGACCGACCGTTGCAGTCCGTGCCCACCCACCGCCGTTGCGACTCGTGCGGCCAGGTGCTGGAGGACCGGCCGACCGGCCTGATCGAACGTTGGCGCTGGGACGAGGTGGCGGCGGCGGAGATCGCCCGCGCGCGGGGGCAGGGCCTGCCCATCGCGCTGATCATGATCGATCTCGATCGCTTCAAGGACGTCAACGACAACTACGGGCACCTCGCCGGCGATGCCATCCTGCGCGGCGTCGCCGACGTCATCCGCCGGTCCACCCGCACCGCCGACCTGGCCTGCCGGTACGGGGGCTCGGCGGGCGACGAGTTCCTGGTGCTGCTGCCCGATGTCGACCTCCCGGACGCGCTGGGAGTCGCCGAGCGCATCCGCGCCGACATCAGGAACATGTCGGTCACCGCGAAGGTCACCCGCGACCTGTCGGCCACCATCGAGGGCCAGACCGCGTCGATCGGCGTGGCCACGTACTGCCTGCGGGACCTCGCCGAGCTGGACCTCGAGGACCTGATGCTCGACGCCGACGTGTCGCTTCGGGCGGCCAAGCGGCACGGCCGGGACCGGATCTGCGTGGCGAACGTGGACGTCACGGGCGAGCAGCAGGACAACCAGGTTCGGGCCGACCGGCGGCTGGTCTCCTGGTCGCGTTTCCGCCGGCTTCGTTCCGTCTGACGGCCCGGAGGATCGGCGGCGTGTACGTTTCGGCACGTGCTCGTTGTCGGTTTCCCCACCGGTGTGTTCCAGGCCAACTGCTATCTCGTCGCGCCCGCCGCGGGCGAGGCGTGCGTGATCGTCGACCCCGGCCAGGACGCGGCCGAGCCGATCACCGAGGCGGTGCGCAAGCACCGGCTGTCCCCGGTGGCGGCCCTGCTCACGCACGGCCACTTCGACCACGTATTCGCGGTGGCGCCGGTCTGCGACGGCAACGACATCCCGGCGTGGATCCACCCGGAGGACCGCGGGATGCTCACCGATCCGTTGCAGGGCATCAGCCTCGGCGGCGCGGACTTCTTCGGCGGCAGGCTGGAGATGCGCGAGCCGGCGGAGGTGCGCGAGCTGGCCGACGGCACGACGCTGGACCTGGCCGGGCTGTCGCTGACCGTGGACCACACGCCCGGGCACACGCGCGGCTCGGTGGTGTTTCGCGGCGAGCTCGACGAGGGCGGCCGGGTGCTGTTCGCCGGTGACACGTTGTTCGCCGGGTCCATCGGCCGTACCGACCTGCCCGGCGGCGACATGCGCACGATGAACACCACGCTGCGGACGAAGTTGCTGCCACTGCCCGACGAGACGGTCGTGCTCCCCGGGCACGGGCCGAGCACGACGATCGGTCGGGAGCGCGCGTCGAACCCGTTCCTCCTCGGGCTGGACGACCCGAGCGCCGCCGGTCCGGGCAGGGGTCTGTGAGGTGACCGAACCGAACGGCGTCCCCGAGCGTGTCCCGCTCACCATCGCCGAGCACAGCAGCGCGCGCCGCCGCGGCTGTGTCGCGGCCGGCGTCGCGCTGGTGTTCGGCGCGGCGATCGGCGGGCTCGTCGGCCTGCTCGCCGGCGAGACCGCGGCGCTGGTCACCGCGGCCGTGGTCGTGGTCGTCCTGACGCTGCTGTCGTGGGTGTCCGGCCGGCGCACGCTCTGGCTCGAGGGCGACCGCGTGGTGGCCAAGGCGCTCGGCAGCAAGAGCGTCGACCTGCGGCACGCGGACACGATCGAGCTGCTGGTCACCGACATCCGGGGCACCCGCACCATCGGGCTGCTCGTCGGCGGTGGCGGCAAGACGATCAACCTGTCGCTCGCGGTCTACTCCGGTACCGGCGGCCGCGAGCTCGGCATCCTCGTGCTGCGTCGCCTCGCGGACATCCTGGCCGGCAGCGAGAACACCGCCGGTCTCGTGTTCTCCCAGCTCCTGGTCGCGCAGCTGCGTGCGGAGGCCAAGGGCGAGGCCGCCGCCGACCGGCCGCTGTACCGGCTGGCCTCGCTCGCGCCGACCGGCCGGCTCGCGCAGCGGCTCAAGCCGGAGGCGATCACGCGGTTCGTCGCGAGCCTCGACTGACCGGCTTGCGCCGTACCGGCGCGGGCTCGGTCGCCGCCACGGTCGCCGCGAGGAAAGTGGTGATCGGCACCGCCGCGATGAGGCCGATGCTGCCGACCAGCGTGCGGACGATCTCCTGCGCGATCACCTGTGAGGTGAGGATGTTGCCCAGCCCGACGCCGGCGATCGACGAGTACAGCAGCAGCGGCAGCGCGGCACCGGCGTAGGCCATCACCAGCGTGTTCACCGCCGAGGCCACGTGGTCGCGGCCGATGCGCAGCGCCGAGGTGTAGAGCTCGAGCCTGGTCAGCGCCGGGTTCGCGGCACGCAGCTCCCACACCGCGCTGGTCTGGGTCACCGTGACGTCGTCGAGCACACCGAGCGCGCCGATCACGACCCCCGCGAGCAGCAGCCCGCGGGTGTCGATGGGGGTGTTGAGCAGCCCGACCAGGGTCGAGGTGTCGTCGTCGAGGCCGGTCAGCTTCGCGAACGCGGCCCACAGCGCGCCGAGCACGCCGATCAGCGCCAGGCTCACCATCGTGCCGAGTACCGCGGTCGACGTGCGCGCGGTGAGGCCGTGGGTGAGGTACAGAACCGCGAACATGATCAGCCCGGCGCCGAAGATCCCGACCAGCAGCGGGTTCTCGCCCGCGATGATGGCCGGTAGCACGAACAGCGCGAGCACGGCGAAGCTCAGCCCGAGCGCGGCGAGCGCCTTGAGTCCCTGCCAGCGGCCGAGCAGCAGCACGACGACGGCGAAGAGCCCGGCCAGCAGCGCCAGCGGGATCTCGCGCTGGAAGTCGACGAGCTGGTAGGACCCGCCGTCGGTCGGGTTGCCGCCGCCGTAGGCCAGCACGACCTCGTCGTCGACCGCGAACCGCGGTGTGCTCGGCTCGAGCGGCAGGATCGTGCGGATCTCCTGGCCCGGTGCGTCGCCGTCGGTCATCCGGACCCGAACCACGAGGCAGTCCTCGGCACCGGGCTGGTCGCCGACCTGGACCTGGCCGCTGCACGAGCCGGCCTGCGCGGCGGTGACCACGCCGTGCACCGGCGTGCCGGCGGGCTTGTTCGTGTCGGCCTGGTCGCCGAACGGGAACAGCAGGACCGTGCCGACCACCGCGGCGAGTGCGAACGGCACCAGCAGCACGGCCAGCAGCGTGCGTACCCGGCTGGAGGCCGGCGGCGGGGGTGCGTGATCGTGGTGGTGCCCGACTCTCGCGGGCGGCTCGTCCGGTTCGTCCGCATCCCTCGCGTCCCGGCGCCTGTCGGTCACCCGGGGGATCGGTTCGGTGTGGCGGTCGTGCACCGTTGCAGTGTCCCAGGAGGCCGCGACAACGCCCGCGTCGCGGCCTCCAGTCCTCTGTGGACATCCTTGAGCCGCCCGCGACCGAGGCCCGAGAATCCGCGCGATCCCGTGGATACCCTCGAAAACGCGGGGGAATGGTGCCGAACCCTCAAAGGAGGACAGATGAACGCCACCGAGCTTGAGGTCTGGACCGCCCCGGACTTCGTCGAGTACGAGACGCCCATGGAGGTCACGGCCTACGCGGCGCGGATGGACTGACCGTCACGTCCGCTCGGCGGGCGGGGCCGGCTCCGCCCGCCGTCCGTACCCCGGAGGTGCCAGCGTGTCCGATCCGACCTCCGCGCTCGGCGGCGAGGAGTTCGTCGCCGCCCTGCGCGGACTTTCGCACCGGTACTGGGGAACGCACCCGTTCCACCACCGCATGCACGCCGGCGAGCTATCCGAGCACGAGCTGCGGGTGTGGGCGGCGAACCGGTGGTACTACCAGAGCGTGCTGCCGCGCAAGGACGCGGCGATCATCGCCAACTGCCCGGTGCCGGCGGTGCGCCGGGTCTGGCTCGACCGGATCGTGTACCACGACGGCTCGACCGACCGTGGCGGCGAGAGTGGCCGGGAGCGCTGGCTGCGGCTGTGCGAGGCGGTCGGTCTGACCCGCGAGGAGGTGCTGGACGAGCGGTACGTCGTGCCCGGTGTCCGGTTCGCCGTCGACGCGTACGTGACGTTCGCGCGTACCAGGCCGTGGGTGGAGGCGGTCGCGTCCGGGCTCACCGAGTTGTTCTCCGGCCACCTCATGCGGCGCCGGGTCGGCGACCTGCTCGCCGCCTACGACTGGATCAGGCCGGCGGACCTCGCGTACTTCACGAACCGGATCGACGCCGTCTCCGGCGAAGGCAAGTCCACTGTGGACATCGTGGTGCGGTACTGCGTGACCCGGGCGGAGCAGGACCGGGCGATCGCCGCGCTGTCGTTCAAGTGCGACGTGCTGTGGTCCATGTTGGACGCCATCGAGCGTGCCGTCGCGAAGGAGTAGGCCATGCCCGGGATGCCTCGCCTGCGCCGCGGCGTTCGGCTCACGTTCGACCGGACCAGGGACACGCACGTGCTGCTGTTCCCCGAAGGCGTGCTGGTGCCCAACGTGACCGCGGCCGCAGTGCTGGAGTTGTGCGACGGATCGACCACCGTCCGGGAGATCGCGTCGCGGCTCGGCACCCGGTTCCGTGGGGTGCGCGCGGTGGACGTGGTGAACGTGCTCGACCGGCTCGAGGAGCGGAGGGTCGTCGAATGGGTGTGACCGCCGAGCCGCCGCTGGGCCTGCTGGCCGAGCTGACCCACCGGTGCCCGTTGCACTGCCCGTACTGCTCGAACCCCGTGGAGCTGGCGGCCAGGCGCGACGAGCTGTCGACGCAGCAGTGGCTGTCCGCCCTGGACGCGGCGCGCGAGCTGGGGGTGCTGCAGGTACACATGTCCGGCGGCGAGCCGCTGCTGCGGCCCGACCTGCCAGCCCTGGTCGGCCACGCCTCGGACCTGGGCTGCTACGTGAACCTGGTGACGAGCGGGCTGGGCCTCACCGCGGCCCGGCTGTCCGAGTTGGCCGACCTGGGACTCGCCCACGTGCAGCTGTCCGTGCAGGGTGCGGACGCCGCCCGGGCCGACCTGATCGCCGGCGCGAAGGCCCACGACCGCAAGATCACCGCGGCCGCCGCGGTGCGCGCGGCCGGGCTGCCGCTGAGCGTGAACGTGGTGCTGCACCGGGCGAACCACGACCAGGTGGGCGAGCTCATCGAGCTGGCCGAGCGGATGGGCGCGGACCGGCTCGAGCTCGCGAACACCCAGTACTACGGCTGGGCGCTGCGCAACCGGGCCGCGCTGATGCCCACGCCGGCCCAGCTCGCCGCCGCGGAGCCGGTCGTGCGCGCGGCCACGGAGCGGCTGCGCGGGCGAATGCAGATCGTCTACGTGGTGGCCGACTACCACGAGCGGTACCCGAAGCCGTGCATGTACGGATGGGGCGCGCGGCAGCTGACCGTGGCGCCCAACGGGGACGTGCTGCCGTGCCCGGCCGCGTCGGTGATCACGACGCTGCCGGTGGAGAACGTCACCCGTCGGCCGCTGGCCGAGATCTGGTACTCGTCGGCGTCGTTCAACGCGTTCCGCGGCGAGGACTGGATGCGCGAGCCGTGTCGCGGCTGCGACCGCCGGTCGGTGGACTTCGGCGGCTGCCGGTGCCAGGCGTTCCTGCTCACCGGTGACGCCGCGGCCACGGACCCGGTGTGCTCGTTGTCGCCGGATCGCGGTGTGGTGGACGGCATCCTGGCCGCCTCTGCCGCCTCTGCCGCCTCTGCCGCTTCCGTCGGGTCCGCCGCTTCCGTCGGGCCCGCCGGATCTGTCGGGTCCGCCGGGGCCGCCGGATCTGCCGGGTCCGCCGGGTCCGCCGGGGCCGCGGGGTCCGCGGGGTCCGCCGGGGTCGCTGGGTCTGCCGGGAGTTCCGGAGATGCGCCGCCGTTCGTCATGCGTGGGCCGGCGGTCGGGCGGTGAAGGTCCGGCTGCTCGGCACCGCGGCCGGGGGCGGCTTCCCGCAGTGGAACTGCGCCTGCGCGATGTGCGCCGTCGCGGGTTCCCCCTCGGTACCCGCGCGAACCCAGGACTGCCTCGCCGTCAGTCCACAAGGGACGGACTGGTACCTCGTCAACGCCTCGCCGGACATCCGCGCGCAGGTGCTCGACGCGCCGCCGCTCGCGCCGGGGCCGGGCCCGCGGGACACGCCGCTGCGCGGGGCGTTGCTGACCGACGCCGAGCTCGACCACACGCTCGGCCTCATGTCGTTGCGGGAGCTGCGTGGCCTGTCGGTGTGGGCCCCGCCGGCCGTGCTGCACGCGCTGGGCTCACGGTTCCCGATCCGGGACCTGGTGGCGCACTATGGCGACTGGCGATGGCAGCCCGCCACCGCCTTCCCGGTACTCGACGTGTCCGTCCTCGCGGTGAGCGACAAGCGTCCCAAGTACGCCCGTGACTCCACAGTAGACGGACCATGGGTCGTCGCGTACCGGCTCGCCGACCCGGTGACGGGCGGCTCGCTGGTGTACGCGCCGTGCCTGGCCACCTGGCCCGCGTGCTTCGACGAGTTCGTCGACGGGGCGAGCTGCGTGCTGCTGGACGGGACGTTCTTCGCCGCTGGCGAGATGGCCGGGACCGGCACGAGCTCCGCCGCGCAGCGGGCGATGGGGCATGTGCCGATCGAGGGGCCGGACGGGAGCCTGAGGCGGATCCGGGAGCATGCGGCGTCCGGGACGCGGTGGATGTACACGCATCTGAACAACACGAACCCGCTGCTCGACCACGACTCGCCGGAGTACCGCGCGGTGCGTGACGCCGGCGTCGAGGTCCCGCTGGACGGGACGTCAATGGACCTATGAGGCGCCGCCGGGCGGGGCCGGGCATGCTGGTCTCCTCGGTTGTCGCCGCGTGAGGAGGCGCGATGGAACAGGTGGTCCTGCTCGACGAGCGAGGGCGGGGGATCGGCACCGCGGACAAGGCGACGGTGCACGACCGGGACACCCCGCTGCACCTGGCGTTCTCGTGCTACGTGTTCGACCCGGCCGGCGCATTGCTGGTGACGCGGCGGGCGCGGGCGAAGAGGACGTGGCCGGGAGTGGTCACCAACTCCTGCTGCGGGCACCCGGCCCCCGGGGAGCCGTTCGCGAGCGCGGTGACGCGGCGGCTGCGAGACGAGCTGGATCTGGCCGTGTCATCGGTCGACCTGCTGCTGCCGCGGTTCCGGTACCGCGCGGTGATGCCGAACGGGGTCGTGGAGAACGAGCTGTGCCCGGTGTTCCGCGCGGTCGCCGACACCGAGCCGCGGCCGGCGCCCGCCGAGGTTGACGAGTCGGGGTGGGTGTCATGGCCGCTGTTCGTGAGCATGGTGAGGGGCGGGGAGTTGGCCGTCTCGCCGTGGTGTCGGGAGCAGGTGGACCAGCTCGCGGCGCTGGGTCCCGACCCGCTCGCCTGGACGGCCGCCGAGCCGGGGGACCTGCCGCAGGCCGCCTGTTTTTGAAGAGTTGACTTATATAAGTTCTCGTTGATAGCTTGCTCTCCTGTCGATGAGGGGAGTTCAGAGATGGTCGAGGTTGCCCACCAGGTCAACGCCGTGCGCAGGCAGGTCGGCTCACGAGTGCTCGAGGCGGGCGAGGCGCGGGTCGTGATGGTCAGCCAGGCATACGACACGGAGCCGGACGACCTCTGGGATGCGTGCACCAACCCGACCCGCATCGTCCGCTGGTTCCTACCCGTCTCGGGCGAGCTGCGGCTCGGCGGCCGCTACCAGCTCGAGGGCAACGCCGAGGGCACCATCGAGCAGTGCGACCCGCCCAAGAGCTTCTCCGCGACGTGGGAGTACGGCGGCGAGGTCAGCTGGATCGATGTGCGGATCCTGCCGGAGCCGGGCGGCAAGGCCAGGCTCGAGCTGGACCACGTCGCCCACGTCGACGACGAGCGCTGGGCGGAGTTCGGCCCCGGAGCGGTCGGCATCGGCTGGGACCTGGGCTTGTACGGCCTGGCCCGGCATCTGACCGGCGCACCGCCGATGGACCTCGAGGCCGTGACGGCCTGGCAGGCCACCGACGAGTACCGCGAGTTCGTCGCCCTGAGCAGCGAACGCTGGTACGAGGCGACAGTCGCCGCCGGCGACGACGAGGCCGCGGCCCGAGCCGCCGCGGACCGAACGACGGCCGCCTACACCGCCCCGCCCGAGCCGTCGCCCGGTTCCTGATGCCCCTCCCTTCCGTGCCCACCTCCCGTTGGCCTGCCGGCGTTATCGTGGCGTGGTGACGCGAGCAGAGCAGGCGGTGGTGGTCGGCGCCGGGGTGAGCGGGCTGACCACCGCCGCCTGCCTGGCCGAGGCGGGCTGGGCGGTCCAGGTGTGGTCGGCCGAACCGCCGCACTCGACCACCTCGGTCGTCGCGGGCGCCTTGTGGGGTCCCTCCTTTCTGGAGCCCATGGCCAAGACCATGAGCTGGACCAACCGATCTCTCGAGGACTTCGTCGCGCTCGCCCGCGATCCGGCCACCGGTGTGCGGATGGCGCCGGCGTTGACCGTCGGCGGGCCCGCGTCCACCGCGGAGATCCCGCCGCAGGCCCGCTCCATCCCCGACCTGAGGCCGGCCGGCGTGGACGAGGTGCCGCCGGGCTTCGGCGGCGGGTCCCGCGCCACCATGCCGCTGGTCGACATGCCCCGCTACCTCGACCACCTCGCCGGCCGGCTGACCGAGCTCGGTGTCGAGCTCGAGGAACGGACCGTCCGGTCGCTCGACGAGGCCGCCGGTGCCGCGCCCGTGGTGATCAACTGCACCGGCCTCGGCTCGCGCGACCTCGTCGACGACGCCGAGTTGGAGCCGGTGTTCGGCCAGCACGTCATCCTGTCCAACCCCGGGCTCGACGTGTTGTTCATGGAGCTGGCCATGACCGACGAGTGGACCAGCTTCTTCCCGCACCCCACCCGCGTGGTCTGCGGCGGCGTCAGGATCGCCGGCCGCACGGACCGCACGCCCGACCCGGATCTCACCGAGCGGATCCTGAGCCGGGTCCGCGCGGTCGAGCCACGGCTGCACGACGCCGAGGTCATCGACATCGAGACGGGCATACGCCCGGTGCGGTCGGCCGTGCGGGTGGAGGTCGAGCGGCTCGGCGACGCCCACGTGGTGCACAACTACGGGCACGGCGGCAACGGCGTCAGCCTGTCGTGGGGCTGCGCCCGTGAGGTCGCGACGCTAGCCCTCCAACTGCGCGACGAGTCGGCGGGGCGCCTGTAATCGGTACGCGTCGGTGAGCAGCTCGCGTACCTCGGACCAGTCGATCTCGCCCACGTCCAGCCGCATCCCGACCCAGCCCCGGTGCCCGAGGTAGGCGGGCACGTAGTAGCGCTGGGGATCCGACCGCACCAGGGCCTCCTGCTCACCGGCGGCGGCCTTCAGCGCCACGCCGACGATGCCGTCGCCGTGGTGGTCGTCGAGGAAGTAGCCGAACGTCTTCCCGCGCACGGCGAGGCAGAGGTGGCGGTCGCCGGTACACGTCGCCTCGGGCAGTTTGGCGACGATGTCGGTCACTCGTCGACGGGGCGGGGTGGTCGTCATGCCAGGCACGCTAGACCCGGAGTCTGACAATTCGTGGAGTCGTCGCTCGGCTGAGTGATCTCGATTGACACGTCATCGAACGTGTGTTCGACTAGCGATCGTGCGATGGGAAAGCCAACGTGTCGACCAGCAACAACAGCAAACCCTACCTGGCCTGCCAGGCCTGGTTCGCAGCGTTCGAACACCCGAGTTCGCCGGCATGGTGTTCCACGAGGTGCACGCCAGATCGGTGCTGAACAAGGTGCCCGGCCAGTCGCCGATGCCGTTCCGCTGGACGATCAACCCGTACCGCGGGTGTAGTCACGCCTGCCGGTACTGCCTCGCGGGCGACACGCCGATCCTGATGGCCGACGGCCGCACCCGGCCGCTCGGCGAGCTCGAGGTCGGCGACCGGATCTACGGCACCGAACGCCGCGGCAACCGCCGCCGGTACGTGACGACTCGCGTTCTCGCGCACTGGTCCACGGTCAAGCCGGCGTACCGGCTCACTCTCGCCGACGGAACCCAGCTGATCACGAGCGGCGACCACCGGTTCCTCACCGACCGCGGCTGGCGGCACGTGGCGGAGTGCGAGGCGAGGCGCCGGACGGTCCTCACCGCGGGCGACAAGCTGGTGGGCACCGGCGGGTTCGCGGCGGCGCCGAAGGGGCTTCTCGACTACCGCTGCGGGTACCTCTCCGGGATCGCGAGCGGGTCCGGTGAGCCGGCCGACCGCAGGGTGCTCGAGCGTGCCCGGGAGTACCTCACCGGCGACGAGCCGATCAGCCTGCCGATCGAGGTACCCCTTGTGCCGAGCGAGGAGTGGCACCGGGGCTACCTCGCCGCGGTGTTCGATGTGGAAGGTGAGTTCGGCCGTGGCCACCTGCGGGTCGCGCGTACGAGCCGGGCGAACGTCGGGATGATCAGCGATGCGTTGCTGCGACTGGACTTCCGGTTCGCGCTCGACGACCTCGGCCGGCGCAGCGGCGTGCAGCGGATCCGGCTCACCGGCGGCTTGTCCGAGCACCTGCGGTTCCTGCACGCCGTCGAGCCGGCTCGTACCGGCGCCGGCGAGCTGACCGGTGTCGCGGTACGTGCCGCCGCGCGGCTCGGCGTCGAGACCGTCGAACCGCTCGGGCTGGAGCTGCCGCTGTTCGACATCACGACGGGCACCGGCGACTTCATCGCGAACGGCGTGGTGAGCCACAACTGCTTCGCCCGCAACTCGCACACCTACCTCGACCTGGACGCCGGCCACGACTTCGACACCCAGGTGATCGTCAAGGTCAACGCCGTCGAGGTGCTCACCGCCCAGCTGCGCTCGCCGCGCTGGACCCACGAACACGTGGCGATGGGCACCAACACGGACCCCTACCAGCGGGCCGAGGGTCGGTATGCCCTGATGCCCGGGATCATCCGCGCGCTGGCCGACAGCGGCACGCCGTTCAACATCCTCACGAAGGGCACGGTGCTCTCGCGCGACCTGCCGCTGCTGGCGGAGGTCAGCAAGGACGTGCCGGTCGGTCTCGGCGTGTCGATCGCACTCGCGGACCGGGAGCTGCAACGCAGCCTCGAGCCGGGTACCGCGAGCCCGCAGGCTCGGCTGGAGCTGGTTCGCAAGATCACCGAGGCGGGCTTGCCGTGCGGTGTGTTCGTCGCGCCGGTCCTCCCGGGCCTGACCGATTCCGTCGAGCAACTGGAATCCCTGTTCGCGGCCATCGCCGACACCGGAGCCACTGGCGCCACGGTGCTGCCGCTACACCTGCGTCCCGGTGCACGCGAGTGGTTCGCCACGTGGCTGGCGAGCGAGCATCCTGAGCTGGTTCCGAGCTATCGCCAGATCTATGCCCGCGGCGCCAACGCCGACATCCGCTACCGCCGCTGGCTCGGCCGCCGGGTGGGCCCCCTGTTACGCCGCCATGGCCTGGCACCCAAGGAGTCCCGTGAGCGCCGAACGGAGCCGACCTGGCCCGAAGGCAGCCTGGTCTCGATCCCGGAACAGGCGACCGCGGTCCACCAGGAGCAGCTGGAACTCCTCTGACCATCCAAGCGCACGGAGGAACGCGGCCCACCACAAGGCCAGCGCACGCGGAACGTACCTGGCACGCAACGTTGTTCCATGGCCAGAAGCCGGCACGTCGCGTGAGCCAGGGACGGTCAGGTTCGGTCGTGGGGCCAGTCCCAGCGCACACAGAACGTGCCGGGCCCGAAGTCCAGCGCCACCGCGTGTGCTTCGCCGGCGGCGTTGACCTCGACCTTGCGGCGCGTGGTGGTCTGCTCGTCCGGGTCGACGGTGTAGAGCTCGCAGTACGCGGGCAACGCACGCGGGTCGAAGCGTAGCTCCAGTACGAACTCACGAACGGGGGTGGTGAACTTGCGGCAATAGCTGTCGTCTCCGCGGGAGAACGGCGGCCCGGGATGGTTCAGCGCGTAGTCGACGATCGCCGTGTCCCCGCGGGCCAAGGGGGAGTCCAGGATGATTTCCGCGGCGATCAGGCCCGCCGCCTCGTCGCGGGCGACGCGGCCGATCCGGCACGACTGGAGCGCGGTGATCTCGGGGAACGGCCGGCCGATCCGCTCGAGGTCGTAGACCATGACGGTTCGGTCGACGCCGTCCCGCTCGGCGCGGACGACCTGGCGTACGGCGATGCGCTTCTCGCCGCGGTCGACGGCGACATCCATGCGGTCGTGCTGACTCAGCTTGGTCAAGGCCGTCTCGGTGGTGAAGTCGATCCGCTTCAGCAGCTTCGACACGGGCTCGCGCTCGGGCCATAACGCCTCGATGGGCAGCCGGGACGACTCGCGCTGCACCCGGCCCCGCGGCCGCGGCGGTCCGAGCAACGCGATCAACGAACCCGGCGCGACGCCGAGCACGGACTCCAGGTGCCCGAGGGCGGCCAGCGACTCGGCGCGCTCCGGCCGACGCCGGCCGGACTGCCAGTAGCTGAGCGCCGTCACGCTCACCGACACGCCGCGCGCCCGCAGCCGGTACTGGATCCGGTCGAGCGAGAGCCCGCTCGCCTGGATGGCCTGGCGGAGGGCAGTGGGGAACGCGTCGGCGGCCAGGTTGTCGGCGGGATGAGAGGACAGGGCACGTCGAACGTCACCATTGGTCGCTCGGTGCAGTTCTCGAACCGGTTCCCGGGTCGCGCCGCTCCCCATCGTGGTCTCCCTGCGTTCGCCCCCCAGCGATTCCTACCACCTGGTAACCGACACCCTACGGGTTGACGCGGTGGCGTGGTAGACATCGCGTTAAATCCGCGAGTGATCGATCTATTGCATACGGTGATGGTATCCCCGCAAACCTGCTGGACGGAACAGCCCCGGTGTTGGCTAGCCTGCTGTCGTTCATTTCATTTTCCGACAGGAGAGAGAGCACGCCGTGATCCGCACGCACGAGGCCGGGACGCTTCGCGCCGAACACGCCGGACAGACCGTCACGCTCAGCGGTTGGGTCGCGCGCCGGCGAGATCACGGTGGTGTCATCTTCGTCGACCTTCGTGATGCGTCCGGTGTCGCACAGGTCGTGTTCCGCGAGGGCGAGATGGCCGAGCGCGCACACCAGCTGCGCGCCGAGTTCTGCGTCCGCGTCGTCGGCGAGGTGTCCCGGCGGCCGGAGGGCAACGAGAACCCCGAGATCGCCACTGGCGAGGTCGAGGTGCTCGTCACCGAGCTGGACGTGTTGAGCGAGGCGGCCCCGCTGCCCTTCCAGCTCGACGAGCACCTGACGGTCGGCGAAGACGTGCGCCTGCGCCACCGCTACCTCGACCTCCGCCGGTCGGGCCCGGCCCGCGCCATGCGGATGCGCAGCGAGGCCAACCGGATCGCCCGCGCAGTGCTGCACGAGGAGAACTTCGTCGAGGTCGAGACCCCGACACTGACCCGCTCCACCCCCGAGGGCGCGCGCGACTTCCTCGTGCCCGCCCGGCTGCAGCCCGGCTCCTGGTACGCGCTGCCGCAGTCGCCACAGCTGTTCAAGCAGCTGCTCATGGTCGGCGGCCTCGAGCGGTACTACCAGATCGCCCGCTGCTACCGGGACGAGGACTTCCGCGCCGACCGCCAGCCGGAGTTCACCCAGCTCGACATCGAGATGAGCTTCGCCGAGCAGGACGACGTGATCGCCCTCGGCGAGCGGGTCATCGCCGCGCTGTGGCGCGAGCTCGCCGGCCACGAGATCCGGCTGCCGATCCAGCGGATGACCTACGCCGAGGCGATGTCCCGCTTCGGCACCGACAAGCCAGACCTGCGGTTCGACCTCGAGCTGACCGAGCTGACCGAGTACTTCGCCGACACGCCGTTCCGCGTGTTCCAGGCGCCCTACGTCGGCTCGGTCGTCATGCCCGGCGGTGCCGACCAGCCGCGCCGCCAGCTGGACGCGTGGCAGGAGTGGGCCAAGCAGCGCGGCGCCAAGGGCCTGGCCTACGTGCTGATCGGCGAGGACGGCACCCTCGGCGGACCTGTCGCGAAGAACCTGTCCGAGTCCGAACGCGAGGGACTCGCCAAGGCCACCGGTGCCCAGCCCGGGGACTGCGTGTTCTTCGCGGCGAACACTCCGTCGGAGGCGCGGGCGCTGCTCGGCGCCGCGAGGCTGGAGATCGGCCGCCGGCTCGGCATGATCGACGAGTCGGCGTGGTCGTTCGTCTGGGTCGTCGACGCCCCACTGTTCGAGGAGGCCGAGGCCGCGCGCAGCCACGGCGACGTCGCGGTGGGGGCCGGCCGGTGGACGGCCGTGCACCACGCGTTCACCTCGCCCAACCCGGACTGGATCGACCGGTTCGAGCAGGACCCGGCACACGCGCTCGCCTACGCCTACGACATCGTCTGCAACGGCAACGAGATCGGCGGCGGGTCCATCCGTATCCACCGGGCCGACGTGCAGAAGCGGGTGTTCGAGGTGATGGGCATCTCCGCCGAGGACGCCGAGGAGAAGTTCGGCTTCCTGCTGGAGGCGTTCAAGTACGGCCCGCCCCCGCACGGCGGCATCGCGTTGGGCTGGGACCGCATCGTGATGCTCCTCGCCGGCGAGCCGTCGCTGCGGGACGTGATCGCGTTCCCGAAGACCGGCGGTGGGTTCGACCCGCTGACCAACGCACCGGCACCGATCACGGCGGCGCAGCGCAAGGAGGCCGGCGTTGATTCGAAACCGGCGCCCAGCAGGGAATAGCCCGTGCTGCACCTCCGGGTGATCTGCCCGCAGGCGATCACCGACGACGTCGTCGGCCTGCTCAGCGAGCACCCGGGCGCCGCACACCTCATCCGGGTGCATGGCGCCGCCGTGGTGCCGGCGGGTGACCTCGTCGAGGCGGACATCGCGCGCGAGGCCGCCGACGAGGTGATCTCCGCACTGTGCGAGCTCGGTGTCGACCACTCCGGCGGCATCACGCTCGAACAGATCGACACGGTCCTGTCCGACGCCGCGGTCCGGGCCGAGGCCGACGCACCCGGTGACGCGGCGGACGCCGTGGTGTGGGAGGAACTGCTCGCCCGGACCGGCGAGGAGTCCCGGCTCAACGTCACGTTCTTTGCCTTCCTCGCGATCGCGTGCCTGCTCGCGGCGGTCGGCGTGATCACCGACTCGCCGGTCACGATCGTCGGCGCCATGGTCGTCGGCCCGGAGTTCGGCCCGCTCGCCGCGATCGCGGTCGGGCTGGTGCGGCGGCGTTGGGACCTGGTGCGCCGCGCGGCGGGTGTGCTCGTGGTGGGCTTCCCGGTGGCGATGCTGATCACCGCGCTCGGCACGGCCGCCGGCAACGCCGCGGGTCTGTTCGACGCGAACGCCCTGCTCGGCGACCACCAGGTGGACTTCGTCTACGACGTCGGGCCGTGGTCGTTGATCGTCGCGCTGCTCGCGGGCGCCGCCGGGATGTTGTCGATGACGTCGGCCAAGTCGGCGGCGCTCGTCGGCGTGTTCATCTCGGTCACCACCGTGCCCGCCGCCGGATACGCGAGCGTCGCGGCGATCCTCGGCGACTGGGGGCGCTTCGTCGGTTCGGTGGGGCAGCTGGCGGTCAACCTGGTGGGCCTCGTCCTTGCCGCGACCCTGGTACTGATCCTGCGCCGGGAGACGTGGACGACCCGAGATGTCGGCAGGCCGTTGTCCACCGGTTGAGTCGCGTTCGCAACGAGCCCGACATGAACCTGTTCTCGTTATTTGTCCCCGAATCGCTGGCTACTTGATCGATGGACACGACTACGGTCAGTGGTACGAGCGGGAGTAGGGTCTGAGGAGATGAGTGTGGAAACCGCCGCTGACCCACCGGCTGTAGGTGGGGAAGCGGACCCCGAGGTGTTGGCGACCGTAGTGGCGGCGGAGTCTGTGCTCAGTCGGCGATTCGGCGCGAAGATCGAGCTGTCCGAACCCGAGAACCTCGGCGGCAGCGAGCGGTCGGTGGTGTTGCGGGTCAGGGTGGCGACCAGTCCCTTCTCACTTCCGCGCACGCTCGTGCTCAAGCGGTACCTCGAGCCGCCGCACCGGCCCTGCGACAGCTTCGTCCGCGAGGCCGCGAGCTACCAGCTCTTCACCGCGCTCGCGTCCGAGGACCGGATGTGCCCCGAGCTCTTCGCCCACAGTCCGGACAGCCGGCTCGTGGTGCTCGAGGACCTCGGCGGTGCGCCGACGCTCGCCGACAAGCTGCTCGGTGACGATGCGCGGGGCGCCGAGCGCGCGCTGCTGTCGTGGTCGCGCTCGCTGGGCCGGCTGCACGCGACGACCGCGGGGCGGGAGGCGGACTTCGACGCGCTGGAGCGCCGGCTGACCCCGCCCGAGCTCAAGGATCCGCTGACGGTCGACGGCGGGACCGCACTGGCCGAGCTTCCCGCGCTGCTCGAGGTGGAGCTCGGCGTGCCGACCCCGCCGGAGGCCGTCGAGCATGCGGCGAGCAGCCGCTCGCTGATGGAGACCGGCCGGCACCGCGCGTTCAGCCCGTCGGACTCGTGCCCGGACAACAACCTGATCACCAGCAGGGGAGTGCGGTTCCTCGACTTCGAGGGCGGCTGCGTGCGGAACGCGATCTTCGACGCCGCCTACCTGCGGGTGCCGTTTCCCTCGTGCTGGTGCCCGTTCGCGTTGCCGGCCGGGATGACCGACGCGATGCTCGCCGGCTGGCGCGCCGAGGTGCGGGTGGTCTGGCCCGACCTGGATGACGAGTCGGTGCTGCTGCCGCGCCTGCTCGACGCGCAGCTCTTCTGGGTGTGGCTCACCACCTGGCAGTTCTTCAGCCGGCCCGACGCGGCGCAGTCCCACTCGTCGAGCCTGGCCGACACGCCGCCCGACACACTGGTGCTGATCGAACGGTGGCGGCGGCTCGCCGAGGCCGCCAACGCGGCGGGCGTCCACGAGGTCGCCGTGCACTCGGCCCGAGTGTGCGAGGCGCTGCGCGTGCGGTTCGACCGCGATGATCCACTGCCGCTGTACCCCGCGTTCCGCTGACGTCCGAAATTGTCGGTGCCCGCGGCTAGCGTGCGGCGCATGGGATTCGACGAACGCCGGGTGCGCGTGATGATCAGGTCGCCTTGTTCCGCACCTGCTCCTTGAACGTGGTCAGTGCTTCGCTGTCGGAAGGGGGATTGCGCACGAAGAAGTCTGTCCACTCCGTGATGTCGGGGAACGTGGAGCCGGCCTCGATGTCGGCCGCCGCGGCCTCGCGGTCGAACTCGGTGCGGCGCAACTGAACCGTGCCGTTCGCGAGCAGCGCCCACTGTGCCCCCGTGGTGCCGTAGGGCATGCCGACGCTGCCGGCGTTGACGATCATGCGCCGGTCGACGAGCCGTGCGAACGGCATGTGCGTGTGTCCGCAGACGACGGTGCGGACCGAGTTCGGCACATCGGCGAGCACTTCGGCCCAGCGCGGCAGGTCGCTGTCGACGAACACCATCTCCTCGTCGTCGCGCGGTGTGGCATGGCAGAACAGCACCTCGCCGAAGCCGGGTACGTCGAGGGTGAGCGTCGCCGGCAACGACTCGAGCAGGTCGACGTGGTCGGGTCGCAGCTGCCCGGCCACCCATTCGCCCATCGGGACCTCCGTAAGTTGTTAGGTGGCCCGGGAGGGCCGGGTGTGGCTGATCGGGTCTTGCCCTTGGTGGCTCCTGAGGAGTGGCCGTCCGGCTCTTCGGGGCACCCTGGCTGGTGATTGAGATGCGCGTGCT
>NZ_JBOHGB010000113.1:0-23252 GCF_050699935.1 Actinophytocola sp. | reverse complement strand
GGCCACTGGGGGCCGCCCGCCGCCTCGCCGGGGCGGCGCCCGCTCGGGCGGCCGGACTGCCCCTCCGCCGGGCGGCGGTGCGGCGTCGGCTTGCTCGACTGCGACGCGCGGTGACTGTGGGAGTCCGGGTTGACCGGGGTCAGGTTCTGCCGCGAGGCGCTGTGGCGCTGAACGAGGTCGGCGACGCTCAGCCCGCCGGGACCGTCCTCCATCGAACGGCGGCGACGGCGCGGTTGCTCGGACGGCTCCTCGGCTCGCCGGTGACGGCGGCCGTACCCGTTCGAGTCGCCGGCGGAGGAGTGGGTGCCGCCGAGCCGTTCATCGTCGGGCACCCGGTCTCCTTCCCCTCGCGCCAACCTGCCCAACAGCACAGTTCGTGCCGCTTTCTTAATCAAGACGTTGTAGACGGCCGGAGTGTTGCCGACTGACAGTGTCGTTCTGGGCCCAGATAGTACGGATGGATGGCACCCGTGACGACTGCTGATCCGGATTCAGCCACTATCCGTGCGCGTTTGGCAGCCTTATGTTAGGCCAACCGGGCTATTGAAAGCACTAGATCAAACGTTATCGAAACGCCGCTGAGTGTTTTCGTCAGCGTGGCCGACGCGCCGGTGCGCCGGACAGTCGGACCTCGCCGCCCACACGGTAGGCGACGGCGTTGCGGCCCGACTGCTTGGCCGCGTACAGCAGCCCGTCCGCGGTGCGGAGCTGCTGCTCGGGATTGGCGCGCGTCAGCCCGTCGGTGGCCCGCTGGTGTGCGACGCCGATGCTGACCGTCACGCGCAGGCCCAGCACAATCGTCGACCACGGGTACCGCTCGATCCGGGCCCGGGCCGCCTCTGCCACCGTGATCGCGGCCGCTCCGTCGACGCCGGGCAGCATCAGCACGAACTCCTCGCCGCCGTAGCGAGCGCAGAACGCGCCCTCGGGGAGCCCGACCTGCAGCAGCTCGACCACTTGCTGTAGCACGCGGTCGCCGACGAGGTGGCCGAACGTGTCGTTGACGCTCTTGAACCAGTCCAGGTCGACCAGGGCGACGGCCAGCTCGGCCGAGGCGGACCCACCCGCCTGCTCGACCACCTCGAGCAGGCGCTGGTCGAGGTAGCGGCGGTTGTAGCTGGCGGTCAGCGCGTCTCGGATGCTCTGCTCGCGCGCCTCGGCGTGTTCGCGGCGCAGCCGGGCGACCTCGAGGCGGAACCGCTGGGGCACGTGCGGTGGCAGCGCCCTGTCCGAGGTGGCCAGCTCGAGGGCGTAGCGCAGGTGCTCGTAGGCCTGGCGCCACTCGCCGCGGGAGGCCAGGAGGTCGGCGACGGACTCGTACAGCTCGACGAGGCTCGTGGCGTCATCCTCGGGATCGGCCAGGTCCGCCCTGGTCTCGAGATGCGGGCCGGGGTGCTGCATCGGTACGGTGGGCTCGTTGATCGGCCGCTCCCGCCAGGCAGCGTCGGATCGGGCTGAGCTTCGCCGGGCTGGTTCCGGCTGGGCCACTCCCTGGTCCAGTACCGCCACCGCGCTCACCTCCCTACTTAGGACTCTTCGTCCCTGCGGTGAGTCGTCTTGAGGCTTGTCCCGGGAGGATTCCGATTTCCACCTACTGGTGTAACTGACACTGCTCCAACTCGGTGATCCGTGATCGGGTGTCTCCTAGCGGAGCGCGACGACCGTCCGCTGGCGCCCGGGTTCGGTCACCCCGTGGGGCACGGCGAGAAGCCGTAGGCCCGACCCTCCAGCACGACCACGCGCTGCGAGCCGATCTGCTCGCCGAGCAGCGCGCCCTGCTGCCGGATGCTGATCGACACCCCCAGCACGTAGACCGTGCCGCGCGGGCGCTCGCCCGACCCCGACTCGGGTGGCACCCAGTCGGGGTCGGCGCGGAAGGTCGACATCGCGGGCTCGATGCGCAGGATCAGGTCGCCGAGGTCGCACAGCCGGTCCGTGTAGTCGGGGTGCTGGGTGCGGCGCAGGAAGTCCCGCTGGGTCGAGGCGCCGTCGTCGGCCGAGGCGTTCAGGTCGGTGAAGTACTGCTCGACCAGGCCGCGGTCCCCCTCGGGGGTGCCCGACGTCGCGGGCGAGGGGCGGCCGGCGACCTGCGTGCTGCAGCCCGCCAGCAGCAGGCCGAGCGCGGCGACCGCGAGGCGCCGGCGGGTGCGTCGCATGTTCGTCCCCCGGGAGTCGGTGTCCTGGTTTGCAGGTTAGTCGCGACCGGTGGAATCCGGGCCGGATCGGGCCGGAAGCGGCCGCGGGCCGAGCCAGGCGCCCGGGAGTCACATGTGGACGGTCAGCCGCCGGAGTGCATGAGGTCCGCGCCGAACGGGACGCTCGGGTCGTCCGGGTCGTCCAGCCAGCCGTACGGCAGCGTCACCTTGCCCGACGACCCCTGGCGGCCCCGTGGACCTTCCGCGGCGACCGGGAACGGGACGTCCGGGTCCAGCCGCGCGAGCAGAGTGTCCAGTTCGGACAGATCGGCGACCATGGCCAGCCCGCGGCGCAGCTCGGAGCCCACCGGAAAGCCCAGGAAGTACCACGCCATGTGCTTGCGTAGGTCCCGGATGCCCTTCTCCTCACCGTCGTGCTCCACGAGCAGCTCCGCGTGGCGGCGCAGCACCCGTGCCACCTCACCCAGCCGCGGCCCGGGCGGCACCGGCTCGCCGGCGAACGCGGCCTGCAGCTCGCCGAACAGCCACGGGCGGCCGAGGCAGCCGCGGCCCACCACCACGCCGTCGCAGCCGGTCTCCGCCATCATGGCCAGCGCGTCGGCCGCGGTGAAGATGTCGCCGTTGCCCAGCACCGGGATCGACGTCACCGCCTCCTTGAGGCGCGCCACGTGGGCCCAGTCCGCCCGACCGGAGTAGCGCTGGGCGGCGGTCCGCGAGTGCAGCGCCACCGCCGCGGCGCCCTCCGCCTCGGCGATCCGGCCCGCGTCGAGGTAGGTGTGGTGCTCCTCGTCGATGCCCACGCGGAACTTCGCCGTCACCGGCACGCCGTGCGGCGACGCGGCCTCCACGCACGCGGCGATGATGTTCGCGAACAGCTTCCGCTTGTACGGCAGTGCGGCCCCACCGCCCCGGCGGGTCACCTTCGCCACCGGGCAACCCCAGTTGGTGTCGACGTGGTCCGCGAGCCCCTCGCCGATGATGATCTTTACGGCCTCGCGCATGGTGGCCGGGTCGACGCCGTAGAGCTGCATCGACCGCGGCGACTCGCCCTCGGCGAAGGTCATCATGTGGCGGGTCTTCGGGTCCCGCTCCACCACGGCGCGGGCGGTGATCATCTCGCAGACGTACAGTCCGGCGCCGTACTCGCGGCACAGCCTGCGGAACGCCACGTTCGTGATCCCCGCCATCGGCGCGAGCACCACCGGCGGGTCGACCACGTACTGGCCGATCCGCAACGGGTTCAGGGCGGGCCGCACTCAGCCATTGTCGCCAACGGCTCCGATCACCTCCAGGTCGGCCAGGATCCGAAGGTCGAGACGCCAGTCGTTGGAACGGATGAACGTGCCCTTCGGGTACTCGAAGTCGACCTCGCCGAGCAGCTCGAAGCCGACCTTGCGGCACACCGCGTTCGACGCGGCGTGGATCGCCTTCGGGTACGCGTGCGCGAAGCGGCGCCGCCCGTGTGTGGCCGCGTGGACGGCCGCCAGCCGGGTCGCCGCACTCGCCAAGCCGCGCCCCTGGTGTTCCGGCAGGACCTGCCAGCCCATCTCGTAGACCGTGACGCCCTGCCACTCGCGCTCCCAGTAGCCCACGCTGCCGGCCCCGGGAGCGCCGGGTAACGCGATGCGGAACATCTGGCCCGTGCCGGTGACCGGCAGGTCGAGGAAACGCGCGTGCCGGGCGTGGATCGCGTCGAGCGAGGCCGGACCGCCCAGGTGCACGGTCATCTCCGGCGTGTTGGCTCGCAGTTCGAGGTCGAGGTCGGCGTCGGTCCACGGTTCGAGAACCAGCTCGGGTGGCATGCGACCGACAGTGCCACGACGGTATGACAATTTTCGACGACTCCCCGGTCTTTGGGAGGGGTCCCGAACCGCCGGCCGCATACTGAGCACGGTTCGACGCGGGGCGAGGAGGACACGTGGACACGCTCGAGGCGGAGGGCCGGCGACTGCCCGGGACCCATGACAGCCTGGCGTACGGGGTGGTGCACCCCGCGCCCGGCGCGATCTACGCCCTGTCCATCGCCGGCGGCATCACGATGGGTCCGCGCGAGGGGCGCACCGTGGTCTTCGGCCGCAACAAACCCGAGGTGCACGTCTGCATCGGCGAGGACGACCGTCGGGTGAGCCGCCAGCACGGCGTCCTGACCCACCTGCGGGGCCAGTGGTGGGTCCGCAACACGGGCCGGCTGCCGATCCGCCTGCCCGGCTCGCAGTGGCTGTTCGCCAAGGAGGACTCGCTGCCGCTCACCGAGGGCTACACGCCGCTGTTCGTGCCCGGCACCCGCGGCCGCGAGCACCTGCTCGAGCTCTTCGTCGCCGGCGACGACGGCCGGCGCCCGGCGACCAGACACGACGCGGTGACCGACCCGCCGAAGACGTGGCGCCTGCTGCCCGACGAGCGGCTCGCGCTCGTCCTGCTCGGCCAGCGCTACCTGCTGCACGAGTCCGACCCGCAGCCGCTGACCCGCCAACAGGTCGCCGAGCAGCTGATCGAGCTGCAACCCGAGGCCGGCTGGACCCACCGCAAGGTCGAGCACCTGCTCGCCGCCGTCCGCGAACGCCTGTCGCGCGGGGGCGTCGCGGGGCTGACGAGGGAGGAGGTCGGCGAGCCGGTCGGCAACAAGCTCAACGACAACCTCGTCCGCGCGCTCGTGCTCTCGACCACCCTGGTGCCACCGGACCTGCGCCTGTTGGACCAGGTCGACCAACAAGCCAGCCCGGAGTGAAAGAGGCCGATGTGGGGATCGATCTCGCCGCGTTCCCACCGCGGAAGCTGCCCGCGCTGACCGGTGGCCTGGCCGGCCGGTCACCCGCGGGCCCGCCCGGCAGCATCTTCGTCTACGGATCCGCCGGCGGGTTCGCCGCGCCGCCGCTCGAGCGCCTGCAGGTGCGGTTCGGCCGGCACGCGGACGAGGTCGAGGTGTGCATCGGGTCCGACGACGGGCAGGTCAGCCGCCAGCACGGGCGGATCGTCCGCGCGGACCGGCAGTGGTGGCTGCACAACGACGGCCGGATGCCGATCCGGGTGCCGAACACCGCGAACCTGCTGCTGCCCGGCCGGCACATGGCGCTGGCAAGGGGGTACAGCCCCCTGTTCATCGACGGCTCGGCGGATCGCCAGCACCTGCTCGAGGTCCGCGTCATCGGGCTCGCCAAGGACGTGCCGTCGTCGGCGGCCGACGAGGTCACCACCGCGCCGCAGGTGCACGAGCTGAGCGACGTCGAGCGGCTCGTGCTCACCGCGCTCGCGCAGCGCTACCTGCGTCAGGAGTCCCTGCCGCAGCCGGTGGCCTGGCAGCAGGTGGCCGACGACCTCAACGCGGCGGCGTCGACAATGGGGGGCCAGGACGGATGGCACTGGCACCGAGCGTCCAATGTGGCCGATGCGGTGCGAAAGCGCTTGGCGGACAAGGGAGTCCGCGGACTGACCCTGGAGGAGGTCGGCGAGCCGGTCGGCAACAAGCTCAAGGACAACCTGATCCAGGAGCTGCTCGCGACCGCCACGTTGCTGCCGCTCGACCTGGCCCTGCTCGGCGAGCAGGACCTCTAGACCGGGCCGGCGTCGCGCCACCACTCGAGCAGCGAGTCGGCGTCGTAGCCCTGGAACGCGAACGTCGCGATGCGCAGCTTGTCCGAGGTCCACGCCAGGAACGGCTGCTTGCCCGACTGTCCACAGCCGAGCCGGCCGGTGTCGCCGCGCCGGCTGTAGGGCGCGTCGCCGACGAAGGGCTTCGGGTTGCCGGCGCAGTTCGGCCCGCTGGTGTCCAGGTTCGCCGCGTGCGCGGCGTTCATCGAATCGAGGTCGGAGAACCGGTAGTAGAAGACGGCCGCCGCCCCTGCGGTCGGCCCGCAGGTCACCGCCGCGACGACGCGGGAGGCGTCCACGACGATGTCGCGCACCTGGCCGGCCGCCGGTCGCATGCAGTTGACCCGCGACGCCTGCGGGATGTGCGACAGCAGGTCCCGCTCCCGCGCGTCCGGGAACGCCGGCTCGGCCCTCTTGTTGACCGCGGACACGACCTTGCCCAGCGGGACGGGAATGCCGCGGCGCCACCACTCGGTGAGGTCTGCGGCGTCCCGGCCCGTGGCCTTCGCGAGCAGGAGCAGCGGCTCGACCGTCCACTCGAGAGTCGGGTTGCCGCGCTCGCCGGGGTAGCAGAGCATCTCGCCGACGTCGACGCTGCGCAGGTCGTAGCGGCGGTTGCCGACGAAGCCCGGCGGGTCGTCCACGCAGAGCACGCCGCCCGGCGGGTTGGTGTCGTCGACGCGGGCCTGGAACGTCCGGCGCAGACCGTCCTGGCCGCCGAACCGGTAGTAGGTGACCGACGTGGCGAGGGCGGAGTTCGCCTCGCACTCGATCGCGGCGGTGAGGTCGTCGAAGGACTCGAGCGTGCCGGCCGCGGCGCGTTGGCAGCCCGGCTTCGCCACCAGGCCGGCCAGCTCGGACTCCGCTTCCGTCGGGTATGCCGGGGCGCCGACCCAGCGCGCCCACGACGCGGCGAGGTCGCCAGTGGACGTCTCCGCGCGGGCAAGCGTGCGCCGGCGCTCGTCGGTCCACACGAGCGTGGTCGTGCCGGACTCCGACCAGCACACGACCCGGCCGGTGCGGTCGCCGGTGCCGGGGAAGCGGTGCTCGGCCCTGGTCGCGCGCCCGCAGTCGCCGGTGCCGCGCGGCACGCCGGCCTCGCGCAGCACGGTCGCGTACGCCTTGTCCACCTCGGACTGGTCGGCGAACAGTCCGAAGCGGATCTCCTGGCGGCCGTCGCGGCAGAGCAGACCCGTTGCGGCGCCGGGAAAGCCGGGACTGGACTGCACGCAGTCACCGATCAGCGCGGGCGGGACGCGGCTGAGGTCCGGCCCGCCGGAGCCGTCCGTGCCGAGCCGCACGATCACGATGAAGGCGGCGATGAGCGCGAGCGCCGCCACGCCGGCGACGAGCGGGTTGCGGTACGCACCGAGCCGGCCCGGTCGCCGGGCGGGCGGGGCCGGTGGCGGGCCGGGCACCGGCGCCGGGCCGGCCTCCGGTGGCGAGGCGACGGCCGCGAGCGCGTCGGCGAACCGGGTGCAGGTGGCGTAGCGCTCGCCCGGAGCTGCGAGGGCCTTCGCCACCACCTGGTCGATCGCCGGCGGCAGGTCGGGCCGCAGCACGCTGACCGGCGCTGGCGGCTCACCCGTGCGGCTCAGCCACCGGGCCGCCCCGGTGTCCTGGTCGTCGTGCGGCAGCCGGGCGGTGAGGCAGCGGTAGGCCACGACGCCGAGGGAGTAGACGTCGGCCTGCGGGGTGACCGGCGCCCGCTCGGTGTCCGCGGTGGCCGTGTCCGCCGGCGCCACGGGGACGGCGTCGGAGCGCAGCTCGGGGGCGAGGTAGCCCGGGGTGCCGACGGTACGGCCGACCTCGGTGCGGCGCTCCACCTCCAGCTCGGCGGCGATGCCGAAGTCGATCAGATAGGTGTGCCCGGCCGGGTGCAGCATGATGTTGCCCGGCTTGACGTCGCGGTGCACCCAGCCCCGGCCGTGCGCGTAGTCGAGCGCGGCGGCGATCTGGCGGACGATGTGGACGGTCCACGGCAGGTCCAGCCGCCCCTCGCGCGCGAGTACGGCGGCAAGCGTCGTCCCGTCGATGAACGGCATGACGAGGTGCGGCGGCGCCGAGCCACGCGGGCCGGCGTGCACCGGGACGATGTTCGGGTGGCTCAGCCGCGCCGACGCGCTGAGCTCGCGCTGGAAGCGGGCGGTGTAGTCGGAATCGTGCGCGAGGTCGGGCTTGAGCACCTTGATCGCGACCAGGCGGTCCCCGAGCTCGAGTTCCTCGGCCTGGTAGACCACGCTCATGTTGGTCTCGGAGAGCTTGCGGAGCAGCCGGTAGCCGGGCAGGTCGAACCCGTCCACCCGAGAACCCCCAAGAGGATCGGCGTCGTTCACATCAAGACAGCTCGCACACATGATAGGAGGCGGCAGTGCGGCGTTTGGTGATCACCGTGCTCGGACTCGTCACGCTCGCCGGCTGCTCCGGGCAGCCGGTGTCCGGAGCGCCGATCGGCTCGACGCTCGCACCGCCCATGACGACCGGTCCGGTCACGACGACCACCGACCCGCCGCCCGCCGACCCGACCGTGCCCAAGGCCAAGGACGGGTCGAAGCTCGAGGCGTGCTTCGACGGGACCTGCGAGGTCGACGTGCGGGCACCCGTGCGGCTCACCCTGGACCCGGCCACCGGCGTGACGCGCCTGTCGATCCCGACCATCGGGCCGGAGGGCGTGCACATCGAGGGCACGACGACCGGCGGCGGCTCGATCACCGTCGACCTGTACGCCGACCCGGGCGCCTACGCGCAGGGCGTGATCAACAACCAGCTGTCCATCACCACGCTGGCCACGGTCGACGGCCACGCGTTGCTGCGCCTCGCGCCCGTCTGACGGTCGCGACGGCGGTTTCGGCGCGAGGAGCCGTGGCTATCCTTGGGAATGACCGCCGAGACCGAAGACAGCGCGGCCGCCCGGGAGGAGACCGAGCACCAGCGGCTGACGCGCAACGTCAACGAGCTGTTGCAGGAGCTGCGCGTCGCACAGGCCGGTGTGCAGTTCCTCTTCGGCTTCCTGCTCGCGGTGGCGTTCACCGAGCCCTACGCCCGTGGCACCACCTTCCAGCACGTCGTCCACCTGATCGCGGTGATCTTCGCGACGACGGCCGTGGCCATGCTCAGCGCACCCGCCGCCTGGCACCGGATGCTGTTCCGGCGGGGCGAGCGGCCGAAGATCATCGAGGTCGCGAACCGGCTCGCGATCTGGGGCATGGCCAGTCTCGCCGTGGCGATGACGGCCACCGTGCTGCTGCTGACCGACGCGGTGCTCGGGAACTGGGGGGCGATCGTGATCTCGGTGTGCGCCGCGCTGCTGTTCCTGGTGCTGTGGTTCCTGCTGCCGCTGCGGCACCGGCGGCGCGGCGGCGCCGCGCGCTAGCTGAGCTCCTCGTACCACTCGCCGAGCGCGTCGCGGTCTACGTCCGGGGCGTCCGCGAGGTTGTCGAACAGGCCCGAGCTGTCGGTGTCGTCGTCGGCCAGGTCGTCCTCGTCGGGGCGGGGGTCGTACTCGCCGCCGGTGTCCGTGTCGGTCTCGGCGTCGTCCGTCTCGTCGCCCGTCGGCTGGGTGTCGCCGTCCTCGCCGGACCCGTTGATGTCCGGGATCGGCGGGGCGTCCTGCTCGGAGGTCGGGTCGGCGCCGTCGTCCCCGCTGTCGTCGCCGCTGTCGTCGCCGTCCTCGCCCTCGCCGTAGGGCTCGTACTCGCTGCCGCCCGTGTCCTCCGGGCCCGGTTCGGGCTCGGGAGCCGGCTCGGGCTCAGGGGCCGGGGCCGGGCGGGGTTCAGGCCGCGGCTCGGGCTCGGGCTGGGCCGAGGCGCCCGCGTCGGTGCCTCGGCCCTCCTCGTTCCAGGTGCCCATTCCGGTGGGGTCGGAGTACTCGGACTCGGCCTTGCCGTCGTCGTTCAGGTCGAGCGCCGCGGTGTCGGCGACACCGTCCCCGTCGGAGTCCCACATGACGTCGTCGACCCGACCGTCGCCGTCGAAGTCGAGGGCGACGCCGTCGGCCACGCCATCGCCGTCGACATCGACGTCGGCCTGGGAGCTGTGGACGTTCGGGTCACTCTCGCCGGTGCCGAACCGGTACTCGATTTCGGACATGTCTCCCCCGTTCACGATGGGCTGCGCTGAGAGTAGATGTGCCGGGCCGGGCGGTGGTTCCAGGGTTTGCCGTGGCGACGGTCCGTCTCGGGGGGATCGTGCGGCCGGTCAGGCCGCCAGGTGGGCGTGCTCGGTCAGGTGGCGGGTGATCGCGATGACCGGGTACGCCGGTGGCCGGGGCCGGGCCGGGGCCGGTGGGTCGATCCAGCGCCAGGCCGTGCCCACCGGCGTGGGGCGCCGCGTCGGGGTCGTCGGCACGACCACCTGGGAGCCGCGCGGCGCGAGGTCTACGTGCTCGCGGGCCAGGCAGGCCGCCACGCCGGGCCGTAAGCAGTCGGGCGGCCTGGTCAGGAAGGTCCACTTGAGACAGTCTGGATCGGTGAGCACCGGACCGTTCTGCATCGCGACGGACAACTCCTCGCGCACCGCGGCGCCGAGGGTGGCCGGCATGGTGATCGCGGCGATCGACGAGCCGATCAGCACGATCAGCACCCGGTCGCCCACCTGGACGGAGACCGGCCAGCCGAGCAGTTCCTCGTAGGCGTCGCGACCGTGCGCGAGCTCGCGCAACCACCGCGGGGCGGGCCGGTTCTGGATCATTGTCGTCATCATCGTCCCCAACAGAGATTCGACGGAATCTTCGAACAGATGTGGGGCGCGCCAGAACCCATTTAAGAACCGACCGACCGGTATGTCAATACCGACCAGCCGGTTTCTTTCTGTCGATCTTCGCAGGTCAGGACAGCAATGCGTTCAGGTCTCCGTAGCCCAGGTCGCTCGTCTGTGCGTCGTACGTCCCCTTCGTCAGCATCTCCCGAGCACATCGCCCGGCCAACGCGTACGCGGCCAGGACGATCCGGGAGCCGGCGCTCACCCGTGCCACGCCGAGCCCCGCCAGGTCGGCCACCGAGGGCGCGCCGGGCCCGGCCAACACATTGAGCGGCGCGGGTATCCGGCGGACGAGCATGGAGATGATCTCCGGGTCGACGACGCCGGGCACGTACACCCCATCCGCGCCGGCGGCCACGAACGCCTCGGCCCGGGCCACGGTGTCGGCCAGCCGCGTGTCCGGGTCGCCGACACCGAACAGGTAGCCGTCGATGCGCGCGTTGACGAACAGCGGCGCGGCCCGCCGCGCGGCGGCGATGCGCTCGACCTGCTCGGCCACGGGACGTAAGCCCGGGAACGCGCCGTCCTCGATGTTGATGCCGGCCGCGCCCGCGTCGGCCACCGCGCGGACGGTGTCGGCGACCTCGTCCGGCGTGGCGCCGAACCCGGACTCGATGTCGGCGGTGACCGGTACCCCGGCGCCCGACGCGATGCGTGCCACCAGGTCGACGGCCCGGTCGCGGGGCAGCCTGTCACCGTCGGGTGTGCCGAGGCTCCAGGCGACCCCGGCACTCGTGGTGGCGACGGCGCGGGCCCCCGCCTGCTCGATGATCCGGGCGCTCGCGACGTCCCAGGCGTTGGGGAGGACCAGGACCTCGCTGGTGTGCAGTGCGCGAAACTCGTCAATCATGGGCGTCACTTCAGCACGCCCCACCGACAGAAACCGAGTGCCGCCGACGGTCACGGCCGATATCCGCCAGCCGGGCGCCGGGGAGGGGAGCACCGTGGACACCATGGTTCACGCCGTAATGGACAGCCCCATCGGCCCGCTCACGCTCGTCGGCGCGAACGGCACGCTGACCGGGCTGTACATGGCAGCGCACCGCTACGCCCCGGCCTCGTTCGGCGACCGCGACGACGACGCGTTCCCCGACGCCGTCGCGCAGCTGACCGACTACTTCGCCGGCACCCGAACCACGTTCGACCTCGAACTCGCCCCGAAGGGCACGCCGTTCCAGCACGAGGTGTGGGCCGCGCTGCGCGAGGTCCCGTACGGCGAGACGACGACCTACGGCGAGCTCGCCGCGACCATCGGTCGTCCCACGGCGTCGCGCGCGGTCGGCCACGCCAACGGCCACAACCCGATCAGCATCGTGGTCCCGTGTCACCGCGTGGTCGGCACGTCCGGCAGCCTCACCGGGTACGGCGGCGGCCTGCCGCGCAAGCGCTTCCTCCTCGCGCTGGAGTCGGGCGCGCCGGCGCTGCTGTAGTGTCCCGCTGAGTCAGAGGTACTGGCCGGTGCCGCGGATGCCGGGCCCCTCGAGGCCCTCGCTGCCGGAGCCCGGCGGCAGCCCGCGGCGCATCTGCTCGAGCTGGACGCGCGCGGCCATCTGCTGGGCGAACAACGCGGTCTGGATGCCGTGGAAGAGCCCTTCGAGCCAGCCGACGAGCTGGGCCTGTGCGATCCGCAGCTCCGCGTCGGACGGCGTGTTCTCCTCGGTGAACGGCAACGACAACCGCTCCAGCTCCTCGCGCAGCTCGGGCGCGAGACCGTCCTCCAGCTCGGCGATCGACCGTTTGTGGATCTCCCGCAGCCGGCTGCGGCTCGCTTCGTCGAGCGGCGCCGCGCGCACCTCCTCGAGCAGCTGCTTGATCATCGTGCCGATGCGCATGACCTTCGCCGGCTGCTCGACCATGTCGCCGACGGACTCGGCCGGCGCGTCCTCGCCTTCGGGGATCCTGGCGGTCCCCAGCGGCGAGCCGTCCGGGCCCATCACCATCACGTGCTGTGGCTGCTCGGTCCGGCCGCTCTCGGTGTTCTGCTCGGGTCCGCCTGCCTGGTTCATCTGCTCCATCCTGGGCCACATCGAGAAGTGCACGGGGCCGGTCGGAACGGGGTTCGCCCATGGGTTCGGCCTCGTCGTCACGTCCCCGAGGGTAACCGTCCCCGGTGTCGGCAACCTCGTCGGCCGCCCCCGCAGCCGGGGTGCCGGCATACCTCCGTACGGTGTGGCGCATGGCGTTCGACGTCGCTGCGATTCGGGGACAGTTTCCCGCGTTGGGTGATGGCTGGATACACCTGGACGCCCCGGCCGGTATGCAGGTTCCCGAGCAGGTCGCTGCCGCCGTGTCGACAGCCCTCCGCGCCCCGGTGTCCGGTCCCGGCGGCGTGTTCCCGGCCTCCCAGCGGGCGGCGGCGATCGTGGACGCCGCCCGGCGCGCCGTGGCCGACCTCGTCGGCTGCGACCCGGCCGGCGTCGTGCTCGGTCCTAACCCGGCGGTGCTGCTCCAGCGGCTGGCGGAGGCCATGGGCAGCGGCTGGGTCATCGGCGACGAGGTGGCCGTGTCGCGCCTGGACCACCAGCAGAACATCGCACCGTGGCTGGGAGTCGCGCAGCGGGCGGGCGCGACCGTGCGCTGGGCGGAGATCGACATCGAGACCTGCGAGCTGCCGGCCTGGCAGTACGAGAGCCTGGTCTCCCACCGCACGAAGGTCGTGGCCGTGACCGCCGCGTCGGGCGTGGTCGGCACGCGCCCGGACCTCGCGAAGATCACGTCGCTGGCGCGGGAGTCGAAGGCGCTGGTCGTGGTGGACGCCTCCTCGGCGGCACCCTTTGTCCCCATGGACATTCACGCGGTGGGCGCGGACGTCGTCGCGGTGTCGGCGACCGCGTGGGGTGGCCCGGCTGCCGGCGCGCTCGCGTTCGCCGACCCGTCGCTGCCCGACCGGCTGCCGGCCAGCGCACTCGGCCCGAACGTGAGCGGTCCGGGCCGGCTGGAGCTCGGCCAGCACGCGTACCCGCTGCTGGCGGGCCTGGTCGCGTCGATCGACTACCTGGCGGGCCTGGACGACGCGGCGGCGGGCAGCCGGCGCGAGCGGCTGCAGACCTCGATCGGCTCGGCGAAGTCGTACCAGGCGGGCATGCTGGGCAAGCTGATCTCCGAGCTGCGCGGGCTGCTGCACGTCACGGTCATCGGCGACGCGATGCGCCGCATCCCGGCGCTGGCGTTCACGGTCGCGGACGTCAAGGCGTCGTCGGCCGTCGTGCGCCTCGCCGAGCGGGGCATCTGCGCGTTCGCCGATGACGTGCCGAGCGGGGTGTTCGCCGCGCTGGGCGTGGCCGAGGTGGGCGGCGCGGTCCGGATCGGGCTGGCCCATTACACGACGTCGGCGGAGGTCGACGCGCTCGTCGAGGCGGTCGTCGGGCTCACCTCGCGGGCCTGACGCGAAATCGATGCTCCTATGGACTGTCAAGCGGCGTGGAGCCATTCGCGGTAGGCCTGTGCGAGTTGGTCGTCGCGGCGGGTGCCTCGTTCGAGGTTGCTGATGACGGCGGGCCAGACGCGGAGGTGGTTGGCGGCGGCGGTGAGGGTGAGGTTCTCCGACTGTCGGAGGGGTCGCAGGTCGGTGATGGTGGGCACGGTCACGGGCTGGGTGAGGTAGCGGTAGGTCTCGCGGGCGATGGCTCGTTTGAGGAGCCGGAGCCCCGACCGCAGGACGAACCAATTCACGGTCAGACCAGCAGGCAGACAGTCAGGGGCAGAGCCACAGCGGCCGGGATGCTCTCATCATTCCTGTCAGGGGTGCCGCATACGTTCGCGGCATGCCGTTGACCTCATCCGAACGCGAGCGGTTCCTGGCACAACCACACATCGCCGCCCCGTCGGTCTTCGCCGGGCCCGACCGCGGGCCGCTGACGCCGACGATCCGGTACGTCAGCGTCGAGGGCCCGGTCACCCGGACCGTCCCCGGCACCGACGAGCTGCTGCGGCGCACAGTGCCCGGTACCCGAGCGGCGATCGGCTCCAGTCCCACCTTGAGTACGCCGAGGCCGAGCTCGGTCCGCGGGTCGCCATCCACATGCGCCCCGCGCGGTGGTTATCCGCCGATCTCGGCGGGGGCTGAGCGGGGAAACGTCAAGGCGTCCTCAGGATCAGCTTGCCGAACACCTCGCCGCTCCGCTCGAGCATGCGGTGAGCGTCGGCCGCGCGCTCGATGGGCAGGATCTCGTGCACGATCGGCCGCACGGTGCCCGCCTCCACGAGCGGCCACAGCTGCGTGGCGACCTCCGCGACGATCGCGGCCTTCTCCTCGACCGGACGGTGTCGCAGCGTCGTGGCGGTCACCAGGCCGCACTTGCCGAGCAGCTCGGCGAGGTTCAGCTCGCCGGTCACGCCGCCCTGCATGCCGATCACGACCAGCCGCCCGTTGCGAGCCAGCACGGACACGTTGCGCGGCAGGTACTTCGCGCCCATGTTGTCCAGCACCACGTCCGCGCCCCGGCCGTCGGTCGCCGCGCGGACCTCCTCGACGAAGTCCTGCTCGCGGTAGTTGATCAGCACGTCCGCGCCCAGCTCGGCGCAGCGCGACAGCCGCTCGGCGGACCCGGCCGTCACGGCCACCCGCGCGCCCAGCGCCTTGCCGACCTGGATCGCGTGCGTGCCGATCCCGCCCGCGCCGCCGTGCACCAGTAGCGTCTCGCCCGCCACGAGTCCCGCGGTCAGCACCACGTTCGACCACACCGTGCAGGCGACCTCCGGCAGCGACGCCGCCGTGACCAGGTCCACCCCGCTCGGCACCGGCAGCACCTGGCCGGCCGGCACCACGACCCGCTGGGCGTATCCGCCACCGGCGAGCAGCGCGCACACCGCAGCGCCGACGGTCAGGTCCGTGACGCGGTCGCCGACCTCGGCGACCGTGCCCGAGCACTCCAGGCCAGGGACCTCGCTCACCCCGGCCGGCGGCGGGTAGCGGCCCTTGCGCTGCAGCAGGTCGGCCCTGTTCACCGCGGCCGCCGCCACGTCCAGTACGACCTCGTCGGGGCCGGGCCGCGGGTCGGGGTGCTCGGTCCAGGTCAGGACCTCGGGTCCGCCGGGCTCGCTGACGCTGATCGCACGCATGAAAAGACGGTAAACGGGGGTGAATAACGGTCCGATCGGGGGTCTTGACCAGGAGCGGCGTTCCGACAAGGGTGTCCACGCCGGACGCGGCGATCGAGTCGGGGCCGATCGAGCGCCGGCGTTGGCCTGAGGAGAGGAAGCTATATGCCGTCCGCAAAGACGACAGTTCGAGCCGGGGTCGCGCTGCTCGCGGCCGCGGCAGGTCTCAGCTTTACCGCCGTACCCGCGTCCGCCGCCGCACAGACCCTGCCCGACGGCCCGAAGCTCGCCCGTCAGCTGGTGAAGAAGGTCGGCATCGACGGGATGAACCGGCACCTGATCGCGTTCCAGCGGCTCGCCGACCGCAACGAGGGCACGCGTGCCGCCGGTACCGAGGGGCACGCACAGTCCGCCGAGTACATCGCCACCGAGCTCGAGGACGCCGGCTACGTGGTGACCCGGCAGGAGTTCCCGTTCATCTACGACGAGACGGTGGCCGAGTCGCTGACCGTCGGCGGCGCCGACGTGCCGGTGACCCGGATGAGCTACAGCCCGTCGACGCCCGAGGGCGGCGCCACCGGCCCGCTCGTCGTGGTCCCGGTCGACGACACCCCGGGCTGCGAGGCCACCGACTACGACGGCCTGCCCGCGGAAGGCGCGATCGTGCTGGTCAGCCGCGGCGAGTGCACGTTCGGCCAGAAGTCCGCGATGGCCGGCCAGGTCGGCGCCGCGGGCCTGCTCGTCTACAACAACGTGCCCGGCGAGCTGGCCGGCGGGCTCGGCGGGCCGGTCGAGGGCGGCGCCCCGACCGGCGGCATCACCCAGGCCGACGGCGCCGCGCTCACCGAGCAGGAGGGTGCCACGGTCACCTTCGACCTGCGGGGCCTGATCGAGGATCGCACCACGTACAACGTGATCGCCGAGACCCAGACCGGCCGCCACGACAACGTCGTGATGGCGGGCGCGCACCTCGACAGCGTCAGCGAGGGCCCGGGCATCAACGACAACGGCACCGGCAGCGCCGCGTTGCTGGAGACCGCGCTGCAGCTCGGCAGCTCGCCGAAGGTCAACAACGCGGTGCGGTTCGCGTGGTGGAGCGCGGAGGAGCTCGGCCTCGTCGGGTCCGAGTACTACGTGCAGAACCTGTCGTTCTCCGAGCAGCTGGACATCGCGCTGTACCTGAACTTCGACATGGTCGGCTCGCCGAACGCCGGCTACTTCGTCTTCGACGGCGACGACTCCGACGGCGTCGGCGCGGGCCCCGGCCCGTACGGCTCGGCCCAGATCGAAGCGGCGTTCGCGAACTTCTTCGACGCGGCGGGCGTGCCGACGGAGGGCAAGGACTTCGACGGCCGGTCCGACTACGGTGAGTTCATCCTCAACGGCATTCCGGCCGGTGGCCTGTTCACCGGCGCCGAGCAGGTGAAGACCGAGGAGCAGGTGGCCAAGTGGGGCGGCACCGCCGGTGAGGCGTTCGACAAGTGCTACCACCAGGCCTGCGACACGCTGGGCAACATCGACCGCGCGGCGCTGGACCTCAACGGCGACGCGGAGGCGTTCGTGCTCGCGTCCTACGCCATCAGCACCGAGGACATCAACGGTGTGCCGCCGCGCAGCGCCCGGGCGAAGACCCGGGCCGCGGAGCAGCGCACGATGTCGGCGGCGGAGGTGCCGGGCGACCGGGAGCTGTAACGGTTGACCGAGGGCGCCCCATCCGGACCGTCGGGTGGGGCGCCCTTTGCTTTGCCGGCAAGGAGAACGCCGTGGCGGGCCGGACATGAAACACCTGGGCGCGGCGCCGTCGTGGCTGCCACGCCCAGGTGATCGAGGTCGAGTAGTGGGCGGCCGTCCTCCAGGTTGGCGAGGATTCCGACCGGGCACGCCTGGAGGGTTACCCGACGGGGGAATCAACATCGTCGAGGTGCACAAAGGTGCGTTGCTCGCACGGGTGCACTCGAGCCCTGGTGCTGCTCCGCAATCGCGACCGGGACGAGCTCTCTCGGCTCAGCCGCGGGGTCACAGCGAACGGCGGCCCACTACATCCTGTCGCTCTGCCACGGCACCACCTGCCCCTTCTCGGCGGGCACGACCTTTCTGGACGGCCGGCCGTACTAAGAGGATGCACCCGTGACCGCTCCGTTACAACCCCACACGCCGACCTGACCTGGTGAAAGGCGCGGTTACCGTCTGATGGGGACGGTGCGCGGTCGGTGTGGGACGGTCCATCCTGTTGGGGCCCAAAGAAAGCGCCGCCGTCGGCCGGTCGGGCGACGGCGGCGCTTTGTTCGCGACGCTACGGCGCCACCGTGATGCGATCGGCTGGCGGCGGGGCCAGGTCCGGGTTGGCGGTCAGGTACTCGGTGAACGCGTCCAGGTCCACCGGCCCGCCGACGAGATCCGTGCCGTTCTGGAACTCCGAGAATCCGTCGCCGCCGGCGGCGAGGAAGTTGTTCACGGAAACCCGGTAGGAGCCGTTCGGGTCCACGGGTGTCCCCTCGACCGTGATGTCCGAGACCTTCGAACCGATCGGCGCCGAGCGCGACCACGTGTAGTGCAGCGTCGAGGAGACCTGCAGGATGCGGACCTCCACCGAGCCGTCGGGCTGCGGCTGCCACTGCTGCTCGAGGACGGCCTTGAGCTGGGCACCGGTCAGCGTGATCGTCTGCATGATGTTGCCGAACGGCTGGACCGCGAACGCCTCGCCGTAGGTCACCACGCCGTCGCCCTCACCGGCCGGCGAGCCGGCGAACGCCAGGTCCGTGCGGATGCCGCCGGGGTTCGTGACCGCGATGACCGGGTCGTTGGCCTGCGTCGCGGCGAGCTGCGCGTCCGCGATCACGTCGCCGAGTGGCGACTCGCCGGACTCCGGCGCGGCCCGGACGAGGTCGGTCGTGATCGTGCCGACCGGCGCGTTGGCGATCGGCGCCGACTTCGTGGTGGCCTCGTCGACCAGCGCCTGCGCGTCCGGGTCCGGGGTGACCGTGCGGGTGACGATCTCGTTGTGCGCCGTCGTCTGGTCGCGCACGACGTCCCGGGCCCGCTTGTCGATCTTGAGGTCCACAACGGACAGCAGGCGGCCGAACGACGAGCCCTGGATGAGCGTGCGCGGGTTGCCGGCCGGGTCGTCGATCGTGCAGTTGTACTGCTGGTGGCTGTGCCCGGTGAAGATCACGTCGACGGCCGGGGCGGCGTTCTGGGCGATGGTGGTCGCCGGGCCGGGGACGGTGTTGCAGTCGTCCGGGCCGCCGCCCTCGGTGTTGTCACCCTCGTGCATGAGTACGACCTGGGTCCTGATGCCCAGCTTGTCGAGCAGCCGCGAGGAGCGGTTGATCGCCTCGACCTCGTCGCCGAACTTCAGGCCCTCGACGGCCTCCGGCGTGACCACGAGCGGCAGGTCCTCGAGCGTGACGCCGATGATGCCGATCGGCACACCGCCGGAGACCTGGATCGTGAAGGGCAGCGCGGCCGGCGCGCCGTTGTCGAAGAAGACGTTCGCGCCCAGGAACGGGAACTTGGCGCCCTTGTACGAGTCGCGGAACTGGCAGCCGTCCTCGGGATGGCAGCCGCCGAACTGCATGCGCAGCAGCTCGCGGTAGCCCTCGTCGAACTCGTGGTTGCCGACGACCGACGCCTTGGCCCCAAGGCTGTTGAGCAGCTCGATGGTCGGCTCGTCGTGGAACAGTGCCGAGTTCAGTGGCGAGGCCCCGATGTTGTCGCCGGCGGAGAGCAGCATCGAGTTGCGTACCTGTGACTTGAGCTGCCTGACGTGCGTGGCGAGGTATGCCGCGCCGCCCGCGTCGACCGTGGTTCCGTCCGGCAGCGTCACGCGACCGGACGAGCCGCTGGGTGGCGTGAGGTTGCCGTGGAAGTCGTTCAGCGCGATGAGTCTGACGTCCGTGGTCCGGGGTGCGGACGCACTGGCGTCGGTGACGGCGAGCCCGGCGGCGGCGACCGCCGCGACGGCGAGCACGGCGGTCCGCCGCGCGAACCTGGTTGATGATGCCCTCATGATCCTCCATCCGAGCGCCCGTACTCCCTCGCGGGCGCGGGCAGAGTCTGCACGGCGGGAGCGGGGATTTCCAGACCCGATCTACCCTTGTTGTCGTGACATCGGCGGAGGACGAACCGTGCTGGCTCGATCCGGGCGAGATGCGCGCCTGGCGCGCCTACGTGATCGGCAGCGAGTTGCTGCGCAAGGCGCTCAACCGCGAGCTGCAGGACCGTCACGGAATGACTCTGGCCGACTACGAAGTGCTCGTCCGGCTGTCCGAACCGGACGGTCGCCGGATGCGGATGGCGGCGCTGGCGAACGAGGTCGCGTCGTCGAAGAGCCGGCTGTCCCACCAGATCACCCGGCTGGAGAACGCGGGTCTGGTCCGACGCGTCGACTGCGGCGACGACGCCCGCGGCGTGTTCGCGCAGCTGACCGACAAGGGCATGGACCGCCTACGCGAAACCGCGCCGACGCACGTGTCCGGCGTGCGGGCGCACCTCGTCGACCTCCTGTCCGAGGACGAGCAGGAGGTCCTGGCCACGATCTTCGAACGGGTGCTGAAGCACCTGGCCGAGCTCCGGTCCGCGCCTAGCTGAGTCGTTCGTGGGTTTGGCGGGCGGCGCGGACGCCCATCTCGATGGCGCCGTCCATCCATGCGCTGTTGTAGCTGCCGGAGATGTCGGCTCCGGCGAAGTGGAGGCGCCCTTCGGGGGTGCGGAGGTGGTCGCCGTAGGCGGTGTGCCAGCCGGGTGGCGTGGCCATCCAGGTGCCGCGGGAGTAGGGGTCGGCCTTCCAGTCGTGGGTGAGGACGCCGGTGACGTGGGCGTGCGGGGCGTAGTCACGCAGTGCCTGCTGGACGGTGTCGGTGGGATAGGGGCCGGGCATGACGCGGGGGTCGGTGCCGGCGACGAGGAGGCTGCCGTCGTTGTCGAGGAGCTGCTCGGTTCTGACCCAGGCGAAGCCGTCTTCGCGGCCTTCGCCGACGAAGCAGGGGTGGGGCAGGTCGTTGGCGAGGATCCACAGTTTGGCGAGGTTGCCGGGGTGGCCGTGGGCGGCCGCCGCGGTCTTGGCCGGGTGCAGGGGTGGATCGAAGGTGATCGTGTGCCAGCAGTTGACCGGCAGCGCCACGATCGCCGCCGCGGCGTGGTGGGTGTCTCCGGCGTGGGTGATCACGCGGGTGTGGTCGTGGTGGTTCTCGACGCGGACGACGCGGGTGTCGCGGCGGATGTCGCACTCCGCGCCGGCGGCGAGCGCGTCGGTCAACGCGGACGTGCCGTCGGCGAGGCGGTGCACGGTGGCCGCGATGTCCTTGAACGGGTTGAAATGGGTGGCGATCTCACCGAGCAGGTGCAGTGCGGACAGCTGGCGTGCGGGCGCTCCGTAGTGCAGGGCGACCTGCCAGGCCAGTCGTTCTCGCGCCGGTGGAGCGATGTCCAGTTTGCTCAGGTAGGTGTCGACGGAGATGTCCAGGTCCAACGGTCGGGTGTGGAGCAGTGTCTCCGTGCCGCGTTCGGCCTCGTCGGTGATCAGGTCGACGGCTTGGCCCAGCGCTTCCTCGGCGACGTTCGTCTCGGCGAACGAGAAGGCCTGGGGTTCGGGTGCCGCGGCGAGGGCTAGGCCGTAGCGGCGGACCTCGGCGTGTACGTAGGTGTTGCGTTCGCTGCCCAGCCACATGCCGCCGAGGTCGACGGAGGTGCCCGCGGCGTCGAACCGGCGATAGCAGGTGCGTCCGCCCAGGCGTTCGCGCGCTTCGAGTAGGAGGACCGTCCGGCCGTGCTCGCGCAGTTCGCGCGCGGCGACGAGTCCGGACAGGCCGCCACCGATGATCACCACGTCGTGGGTGGTGTTGTGGTCAGGCATGGCGGTTCCTTCGTTGGGTGTGTGACCGGCTGGTTCAGGGATGTGCCAGGCCGACTTCGAACAGGGTGACCGCGCCGTATGGCTCGATGGCCCGCCGCTGACGGAGGCCCGCTTGTTCGAACAACGTGGTGAGTTCCTGGTGGCTGCGGGTGCGGGCCTGTCCCATGACCATCTCGAAGAGGCCGACGCTGCGTCCCAGTTGGAAACCGTTCGCGGGCGCGTCCGGGTCTCGGTCGATGGCGGCGTCGACGACCAGGAGCGTGCTGTCGGGCGACATCGCGCGAGCGACGGTGCGCAGCAACTGGCGGGCCTCGTCGTCGGGCCAGTCCATGAGGACGAAGGACATCAGGTAGGTGTCGTGTCCTGGTGGGACGGTGTCGAACATGTCACCGCCCACGGCGTCGGCACGGTCGGTCAAGCCGTGTTCGGCGAGGTTGTGCTTGGCGGCGTCGGTGGTCTCGGGCGTGTCCAGCACGGTGCCGCGCAGCCGCGGATAGGCCTGGAGCACCGCGATGAGGTTGTGTCCGAGCCCGCCCGCGACGTCGACGACGTGTGTCGCGCCGCGGTAGTCGTGCCGGAGGGCGGCCGGGATCTGCAACGCGGTCGCCACCGACGACATCCCGCGATGGAACTGGTCCCGGTCCGCGGGATTGCGCTCCAGGTAGTCCCAGTAGTGGGGGTTGCCGAGAGCCGCCTGAATACCGGGCTGTCCGGTCCGCACCGTGTGGGGCAGTTGGGCGAACGAGCTCGTGATCCACGGCGCGGACATCGCCGTCGCCAGGTCGTGCAGCGAGGAGGGATGGCCGGGGCTGAGCATCCGGCCCAGCTCGGTGAGCGTGAAACGCTCGGGTTCGGGTTCCTCGACCACGCCGGTGCAGGTGAGTGCCTGCAGGAGCCGGCGCAGTGCCACGGGATCACAACCGATTCGTTCGGCGAGTGTGGCCGGGGCGGCCGGATGGTCCCCGGGGAACGCGTCGGCGACGCCGAGCTCGGCGAAACAGCCGAGGGCGTGCGCGAGCCAGCCGGTCTGGGACAGTTCGATCAAGCGCAGCGCACGCGGGTCGGTCGCGTTGGCTCGCGTCATGGTGGTTCACCGCCGTTCGTTGTTCGTTCCGGCCAGCCGTGACAGCGCACTTCGGTTGCCGGGGGTGGTGTTCGGGCCTGCGGTCACGGCCAGGTCATCGGTACTGGATGGGCTTCCAGCGAGAGGAAGACGGTCAGCCGGCGATGTCCGGTGATGCCCACGTAGTTGAGCATGTGGCTCGTCTCGGGACGCGGCGTGAGCGCGGCGAGGGCGCGTTCGCACGGGGCGGGATCCAGTCCCGTGAGCCGGAACGCCTCGGTGATCGCACGGCATCCTTCGGCATCGTCGTCCAGGTTCGGGGAGATCGGCAGGTTCACCGTGCACCGCTGGGGACGTGCGGCACTGCCGAGCAGGGTGAAGGTGGTGATCGGCGGCTTCGGCGCGAGCTTGGCGGATACCTTCCGACAGACGTCGGTGACCTCGCCCGCGACGTGCTCCTCGGCGGCGCCCGCGAGGTGATCGAGCTGCTCCGGGGTGGCCCCGGCATGGCGCAGGTAGATCTTCACCCGCGCGTCGTCGGTGGCTTGCAGGTCCAGGGCGATGTACACGAGCTCGCTGGCCATCTCCCACAATGCCGGCTCGGCGAGGCGCTGGCGCACCAGCTCCCACTGCTCGGCGAACCCGAGTCGACGCATCGCCTCGCTGACCAGGGGTGCGGCGTGGCCACGCCCGCGTGCTTGGGGGTTGAGGTAGATCTTGAACCACGGCGCTCGGTCGTCCTGCCAGACCACCGAATGAATCGCGGTGAAGGTGGTCAGCGGGGCTCGCGGAA
>NZ_JBOHGB010000112.1:0-23387 GCF_050699935.1 Actinophytocola sp. | reverse complement strand
GCGTCGGCGACCGCGCGGGCGATCGGGTGCGCCGACGCGTCCTCCACCGCGCCGGCCAGCCGCAGCACCGCCTCGGCCGGCACGCCGTCGGCGGGCACGACGTCCACGAGCGACATCCGGCCGGTGGTCACCGTGCCGGTCTTGTCCAGCACGACCGTGTCCACCCGGCGGGTCGACTCCAGCACCTCGGGGCCCTTGATCAGAATGCCGAGCTGCGCGCCCCGGCCGGTCCCCACCAGCAACGCGGTCGGCGTGGCGAGGCCCAGCGCGCACGGGCAGGCGATGATCAGCACGGCCACCGCCGCCGTGAACGCCGCCGACGCCGACGCGCCCGCACCGAGCCAGAACCCCAGCGCCGCAAGGGAAAGCCCGATCACCACCGGCACGAACACGGCCGACACCCGGTCGGCGAGGCGCTGCACCGGCGCCTTGCCGGTCTGCGCCCGCTCGACCAGCGCGGCCATCTGGGCGAGCTGCGTGTCCGCCCCGACCTTGCTCGCCCGCACCACGAGCCGCCCGCCGACGTTCACCGTCGCGCCCACGACCTGTGCCGACGGGCCGACCTCGACCGGCACGGACTCGCCGGTCAGCATGCTCTCGTCGACCGCCGAGCTGCCCTCCTCGACGACGCCGTCGGTCGCGACCTTCTCCCCCGGCCGCACCACGAACCGGTCGCCGACCGCGAGCCGGTCGATCGGCACGCGCGTCTCCAACCCGCCGCGCAGCACCGCGACATCCTTGGCGCCCATGGAGAGCAGCGCGCGCAGCGCCGAGCCAGCCCGGTGCTTGGCCCGCGCCTCGAAGTACCGGCCGGCGAGGATGAACGTGATCACGCCGGCCGCGACCTCGAGGTAGATGTTGCCGTCGCCGCCGGAGCGCTCGATCGTCAGGCGGAACGGGTGCTCCATGCCCGGTGTGCCGGCGGTGCCGAGGAACAACGCGTACAGCGACCACGCGAACGCGGCCAGCGTGCCCATCGAGATGAGCGTGTCCATGGTCGCCGCGGCGTGCCGCAGGTTCAGCCACGCGGCCCGGTGGAACGGCAGTCCACCCCACACGACGACCGGCGCGGCGAGCGCCAGCGACGCCCACTGCCAGTACTCGAACTGCAGCCACGAGGACATCGCCATCGCGACCACCGGCACCGACAACACGAGGCTCACCAGCAGCCGGGTGCGCAGCGCCCGCACCTCACGGTCATCGCGGTCCTCGGGCTCCACCGCGTCCGCCGCCTGCTCGGGCCGGCCGAGTGCGGCCGTGTAGCCCATCTTCTCCACCACGGAGATCAGCACGTCGCTCGCCACCGAGTCCGGCGCGGACACCAGGGCCTTCTCCGTCGCGTAGTTGACGCTGGCCTCGACGCCGTCCAGCCGGTTCAGCTTCCTCTCGATGCGGGCCGCGCACGACGCGCACGTCATGCCGCCGATCTCGAGCTCGACCTGGGCCGACATCATCTCTCCTCGTGCGGTCCGGCGACCGCGGTGAATTCGGCCGTGCGGACCACGTCGCCGTGCTTGAAGTCCAGGTACAGCCGGTACGTACCCCCCGACGGTACCTCCGCGTAGAACGTGATCGACGGCCCCGGGCGGGTCGTACCGTCACCCGGCTCGCCGTCCGGGTGGACGTGCAGGTAGGCGAGGTCGCCCTGGCGCAGCGCGATCAGGTGGCCGTACGCGGCGAGATAGGGCTGCAGGTCGGTGACCGGCTCGCCACCCCGGTCCACGGTCAGCGTGACCCTGCTCGTGGTGCCGGGCGTCAGCGTGCCGGAGAGCGTGACCCGGTAGCCGTCGACAGTCGCGGTACGCGCCGGCGCCGGCAGCGGTGTCGGCCGGTACACGCCGGTCACCGCGACGTCGGCGCCGAGCGTGGTGGCCTCCTCACGGCCGGCCGGCAGGAAGTCGGCGAACACCCGGTAGTCGCCGGCCGCCGCGAAGGTGAGCGGGACCCGCCACGTGCCGTCCGCGGCCATGGTCGGGTGCACGTGCCGGAAACCGGACAGGTCGCGCCGGGCGACGATCAGGTGCATCAGCTCGTCGTGGGTGGGCGCGAAGCGGGTGACCGGCGCGCCGTGGTCGTCCAGGATGCGGAACGCGAAGTCGCCGCGGACGCCGGCCCGCTGGCCGCCGCTGAGCACGTCGAGCGTCACGCCGTCCGCGGACACCTGCAGGCCCTTGGGCGCCGCCACGGCACCGTGCTCGTCCCCGTGCTCCCCACCGGCCTGCTCCCCCATGCCCTCGTGTTCGGCGGCGGCCGGCTCCGGCTCGGCCGCGACCGGCCCGACCGCCTGGCCGACTCCGTACGCCGCGGCGAAAGCCACGACCAGGGCCAGGCCGAAGCCGGCGAGCTTGCGTGCCGTGCCGGAGAGGGTCACGTCAGCTCGCCAGCTCGTAGCCGGCCTCGTCCACCTTGGCGCGCACGTCCTCGGTCCCGACGGGGCCGTCGCTGGTCACGGTCACCTGGCCGGTCGGCAGGTCGATGGCGACCTCGGTGACGCCGGGGATCCGGCCCACCTCCTCCTTCACCGCGCCGACGCAGTGCTCGCAGGTCATTCCGGTCACCGTGTAGGTGGAGGTCGTCACGACGTCGCTCCCGTAGCTCGATCCCTGTGGTTCCCGACCACCGTACTATACCCCCGCACGGTATTGGCAAGTGTGTCCTGTCACGCCACGAGACGGGAACCGGTTCTCAGAACAGGGTCGGCGGGCTCGCGGCCTCGAACGGGTCCATCGTGTTCAGCTCGCCGGTCGGCAGGCAGGAGAACGTCACCGACAGCGCCGAGTGGTCCGAGAGCCGGGTGGTGCGCGGCTCGTGCACGTACTCGCACTCCTCGATGTCCGCGGCGAGCTTCTTCGTGCAGTGGGCGTGGTCGTAGCGGTAGCCGTCGCCCGTACGGCCGATCCAGCTGTGCTCGACCAGGTCCGGCTCGGTGTGGCGGAACGCGTCCACCAGGCCGTGCTTGTCGGTCAGGCCGCGGTAGAAGTCGTACTCGAACCAGCGGAAGGTCGTGTAGCCCGGCACGTGGTCCGGCTCGATCACGTTGAGGTCGCCGAGCAGGACGGTCTCCGCGCCGGAGTCGGGGAGGCCGTTCGCGCCGAGGGCGGTGGAGAACTCGGACAGCCAGCGGCGCTTGCGCTCGGTGCGGCCGGCGGTGGCGTCGCGGGTCGGGGCGTACGCGCCGAGCACGCGGACCAGCCCCATGGCGGTGGAGACCAGCACGCCCGCCACCCGTTCGGGTAGGAACGACAAATGTGCCCCGATCGGGTCCACCTGGACGGGCAGCCTGCTGACGACCATCACGCCGTACCCGGTCGGCCCGGGCTTCGGGTACACCACGGCGTAGCCGGCCGTACGGAACGCGTCGGCCAGATGACGGCAGCCGTCGGAGGCCCTGGTCTCGGTGAGCACGTAGACGTCCTCGTGCCGGGTGGCGAGCCAGGCCAGCTGGCGGTGGGCGCGCTCCTCCGAGGGGCTGCCGATGTTGAAGGTCATCAGGCTGAGGCCGGACATGGGGCCAGATCGTAGAGGTGGCATTCGGGCACGTGGACGCCGGTCGTGCACTCAACGCACCCGAGTGGACACTCAGCGCCGCCACTCAGGACTCGGTCATCGCGAGCAGCTTGGTGACCGTGTTCCAGTTGCGGACGGTGGCCACGTCGCCCTTCCCCGCGGGGAAGGCGGCCAGCACCTTGGAGTTGCGGACGCCGTCCGGAACCCAGAAGTAGACCTCGCGCCCGCCGACGTGGAACAGCTCGGGCGCGAAGGCGTCCGGGGCGAAGTCGGGCGGCTTCGGCTCGGCGCCCAGGAACATCACCATGTAGCGCGAGCCGTCGTCGGCGATCGAGCCCAGCGGGTCGGCCTCGACCACCGTGCGGAGCTCGTCGGCGGTGCGGACGACGCAGTCGATCGTGAACCCCGCATGCTCGGCGAGCCGCGCCTCCAGCTCGCGCTGGACCGTCGCCGGTCGCTTCGGCGTGCGGAACACGGCGTTGCCGCTCTGCAGCAGCGTCCGCACGTCCTCGTAGCCGAGCTCGGCCAGCCACGACCGCAGGTCGGCCATCGCCACCCGCCGATTCGCCCCCAGGTTGATCCCGCGCAACAACGCCACGTAGGTCGGCATGGACAGCAGACTAATCCGCCGCCCGGTCAGGGACTGGTGGCCAGGAACAGGAAAGCGGCCAGCAGCACCAGGTGCACGCTGCCCTGCAGGCGGGTGGCGCGGCCGGGCACGACCGTGAGCACGCTGACCACGACGGTCAACAGGAGCAGGACCATCTGGGTCGCGCCGAGGCCGAGCACGAGCGGGCCCTCGAGCCACACGGACGCGAGCGCGATCGTCGGAATTGTCAGCCCGATGCTCGCCATCGCCGCGCCGTAGGCCAGGTTGAGGCTGATCTGAATCAGGCCGCGGTGGGCGGCGCGGACGGCGGCGAGCGTCTCCGGCAGCAACACCAGCATGGCGATCATTACGCCGACGAACGACTGCGGGAAGCCGGCCAGCGCCATGCCCTCCTCGATGGCCGGCGACTCCACCGTCGCCAGACCGACGACCGCGACCAGCGCCACCATCAGCAGTCCGAGGCTGGTCAGCGCCTCCCGGGTGGTCGGCGGCTGGGCGTGCTCCTCCTCGCCGCGGTCGGTGACGGCCTCGTGCGCGACCGGCACGAAGAAGTCGCGGTGCCGGATGGTCTGGGTCAGCACGAACATGCCGTACAACGCGAGCGAGGCCAGCCCGGCGAACGTGAGCTGGCCCGGGGAGAACTCCGGACCGGGCTCGCTCGTGGTGAACGTCGGCAGCACGAGGCTCAGCGTGGCGAGCGTCGTGACGGTGGCGAGCGCGGCGCCGCTGCCCTCGGCGTGGAACAGGGTCACCCTGTAGCGGCGGGCACCGACGAGCAGCGAGAGACCCACGATGCCGGTGGTGGTGATCATGACCGCGGCGAACACGGTGTCCCGCGCGAGCGTTGCCGTCTCCGGACCGCCGGAGACCATCAGCGTGACGATCAGCGCCACCTCGATCACGGTCACCGCGACCGCGAGCACCAGCGAGCCGAACGGCTCCCCCACCCGGTGCGCGACGACCTCGGCGTGACGCACGGCCGAGAGCACCGCCCCGGCCAGCAGCCCCGCGACGACCACCACGACCACCACGCCGGGACGGCTGCCCCAGGTCAGCCCGAGCGCGATGAGCGCGAGCACGGGCACGAGAACCGTCCATCTCAGCAGCCGCCGCATACGCCGACCCTATGGGGAACCGGCGGTCGGGCGGCCCGGCGTGGTGGCCGGGACGGCGCGCACGATCCGACGATGTCTTCCGCGCGGCGGCACCGAGAGCTAGGGTGACCGCGACCTCACGGTTACGCAGTCAGCCGTGTGCCTCGAACCACGTGGAGGCCCATATGGCTGATCCGATCTTCCGCCGGCCCAGACCGGCGGCCGTGCGTCGCCGTCTCACCTCGCCCGACCCCACCTCCCACGCGCCGAGCGCCGAGGTGGCCGTCGTGTCCGTCGAGGGCGACTTCGACCTGGCGAACCGTGACGCGCTCGCCGCCGCGCTGGCGCCGGCCGCGAACGATCCGGCCGTGCGGCTGCTGGTGTGCGACCTGTCCGCCACGACGTTCCTCGCCTGCGCCGGCCTGTCCGTCCTGCTCGACGCGAAGGCGCGGGTCGAGGCCCGTGGGGCGGCGCTGCGAGTGGTGGCCGCCGACTCGACCGTGCTGCGCGTGCTCGACGTGACCGGCCAGCGCGAGGCGCTCGACGTACGGCCCGTGCTCGCCGCCGCACTGTCCTGCCCCGGTCCCGGCAACGCTGCCGAGGAAGGCGCTGACGAGGAAGGCGGCGACGCAGCTCACGGCGATGGCGGCGACGGCGACGACCGCGGTGGCGACGGCGGCGACCGCGGTGGTGACGGTGGCGACTGCGAGCTGGCCGAGCTCGGCGAGGCGCTGCGGCGCGCGGTCGAGGGGACGACCGAGCTCGCGGCCACCTGGGGCCGGCTCGCCGAGCGGGTGGCGAACCTGGACGCCGACCGCCTCGTCGACGGTCGCGGCGGGCACTGGACGCCCCACGAGACCCTCGCCGAGATGGCCGAGGACCTGCGCGTGCTGCAGCATCACCTGGCCACCGGCGCGCTGCTCGCCGCGCCGACCATCGAGGACCTCGCCCACCTCAGGACCGCCGCGGCCGAGTCCACATAGGAATCCTGGGGTCCCTCTCGGCAGCGTGGCCGATCGATGGCACTGTGTAGGCATGAGCGACGCCGTCGAACGGATCCGGGCTCGCGGCGACGGCGAGCGGGCGATGGAGATCGTCGATGTCCTGGTGGACGCGTTCGACGAGCTCATGCGGGCCGACCCGGTGGCGTTCCGCCGCAAGTTCCGCAAGATGGCCGCGGAGCCGTTCGCGTTCTACCGCGGCACGGCGTGCCTGTTCTACTCCGACATGGCCCACGAGTCCGACCCCTGGTCGGACGACCGGACCGGTCGGGTGTGGATCCAGGGTGACCTGCACGCGGAGAACTTCGGCACCTACATGGACTCCTCGGGCACGCTGGTGTTCGACGTCAACGACTTCGACGAGGCGTACCTCGGCTGCTTCACCTGGGACCTCAAGCGGCTCGTCGCGAGCGTGGCGCTGATGGCGTGGAGCAAGGCGGTCTCCGACGCCGACATCGCCGCCCTGGTCGGCACCTACCTGCGCTCCTACGTGCGGCAGGTGCGGGCGTTCGCCGAGCACCCCGGCGACGAGCACGTGCGGCTGCAGCTCGACAGCACCGAGGGCGTGCTGCACGACGTACTGCTGAAAGCCCGGCTGCGCACCCGGATCGACCTGCTCGAGGCGCTGACGACGGTCGCCGACTACGAGCGCGAGTTCACCCGCCGGCTCGGCGTGCGCGAGCTCGAGGCGGACGAGCGGGCCGAGGTGCTGCGGGCCTTCGAGTCCTATTTGGACACCATCCCGCGGGGCAAGCGGTTCGAGAGCCACACCTACCAGGTCAAGGACGTCGTCGGCCGGACCGGCTTCGGCATCGGGTCGGCCGGGCTGCCGGCGTACAGCGTGCTCGTCGAGGGCCGCTCGCAGGCGCTGGAGAACGACGTGGTGCTGTCGATGAAGCAGGGCAACGTGGCGGCGCCCAGCCGGATCGTCGACGAGGAGCGCATCCACGGCTACTTCGCCCACGAGGGCCACCGGACCGCGGTCTCGCAGCGGGCCCTGCAGGCGCACGCGGACCCCTGGCTCGGCCACACCGAGGTCGACGGCGTCGGGTTCGTGGTCGCCGAGCTGTCGCCGTACTCGAGCGACCTGGACTGGTCGGAGCTCACCGAGCCGCACGAGATGGACCCGGTCCTCGACTACCTCGGCCGGGCCACGGCCAAGATGCACTGCGTGTCGGACGAGGACTCCGAGCAGTCACTGGTGAACTTCCAGGTCGAGGACGCGATCGCCGCGGTGATCGACGACGAGGACGCGTTCGTGCGCGAGCTGACCTCGTTCGCCCTGGCCTACGCCGAGCGCACGCGCGACGACCACCGGTTGTTCGTGGACGCCTTCCGCAGCGGGCAGATCCCGGGCATCAGCTCGGCCTGAACGGGTGGTAGGAAAGCCTGGAAGGACGCCATCCGGACGCTGAACGTCCGGATGGCGTCCTTCCAGGCAGTGACAACGAGGGTGCCGGACTCGCCGGACTCGCCGGACTCGCCGGGCTCGCGCGTCGTGGCGCGCGGCTTCGGCGGCACGCGGGACCGGGTGCCGCCCCGCTGCCGCTCGGCCACCCGGACGTCGTAGCGGGTGTGGTCGCGGCGCTCGCGGACGCCGACCAGGCCGCCGCGGACAGTCCTTTTTGGACTGACTACCCACAGCAAACCCCTTCGCTCAATGGGCTTTCGTTCCGCTGTGCGGCCTTGTGATGTAGCACGCAGGGGCCTACGGTTGACGATGCGCGGTTGAGCAAGCAGCCGTATCTGGAGGCAGGGCGTGCCTCAGCGGTGAACGGCGCTGATGCAACATTGCGTCATACACTTCCCTCAGTGCGCTCGTGTACTCCTGCTACTCGTCGACAACGAGAAGAGGCGTACGTCGTGCACGACGAACCATTGTGGAAGGGCAGCGACCTCGCTGGTCCGCAGCCGAGGGAGCCCGGCGACCCGGGGACACCGACCGAGTCGCGGGCGCACGAGATCTTCGACATCGACGTGGAGCGGGCGCGCCGGCCCGTCGTGGCCCACGTCTTCGGCGCGGTCGACCTCCTCACGGCCCCCGCGCTGCGCATGTGCCTGGAAGACCACGTCGACGCCGACGGCGGCCTGGTACTCGACCTCACCAGCGTGGACTTCCTCGCCGCCGCGGCCCTGACCGTGCTCGCCGACACCGACCGCCGGGCGGCGCGGGACCACCTGGCATGGGCCGTGGTCGCCAGCACCCGGCCGGTGCTCCGGCCGCTCGAGGTCGTCGGCCTGCGTGACGCGCTGCCGACCTACGACACCGTGCCGGACGCGGTGGCCGCGGTCCGCGCCGCCGCCCTCACCGGCTGACACCGCCCGGCACCGCCGCCTACTCTGAGCGGGTGATCCAGTACGACATCCCGGGCACCCGGATCGGCACCGGTGTCGATCCGGCGTGACCCGGTTCGTCGGTGGGACATGAACACCCTCACCTCCACCGACGGAACCACCATCGCCTACGACCGGGCCGGCACCGGCCCGGCCATCGTGTTCGTCGCCGGCGCGTTCAACGACCGGGCGACGCTCGCGCCGCTGGCCGACGCGCTGGCCGGCGACTTCACCGTGGTCACCTACGACCGGCGCGCCCGCGGCGACAGCGGTGACACGAAGCCGTGGTCGATCGACCGGGAGGCCGAGGACCTGGACGCGCTGATCGCCGAGGTCGGCGGCAGCGCACACGTGTTCGGCTTCTCGTCGGGCGGGATCCTGGCGCTGCACGCGGCCGCCCGCGGGTCGGCGATCGCCCGGGTCGTCTGCTACGAGCCGCCGTACCCCTTCGGCGAGGGCAACGCCCCCGACCTGCCCGCGCGGCTCGGCGCGCTGGTCGACGCCGGGCGGCGCGGCGACGCGGTCGAGCTGTTCCAGACCGAGGCCATCGGGCTGCCACCCGAAGTGGTGTCGCAGATCCGGCGCTCGCCGATGTTCCCGGCCCTGGAGGCCATGGCGCAGAGCGTCGTGTACGACTCGACCATCTCCACCGGCTCGGCGCCACCGGCCACGCTGACCACTCCCACGCTGGTCATCAGCGGTGCGCAGACCTGGCCAAAGCTCACGCGTTCGGCCGCACGGACCGCGGCCGCGCTGCCGAAGGCACGGCACGTCGAGGTACCCGGCGGGCCACGCCACACCATCGAGCCCGAGGTGACGGCGCCGGTGGTGGCGGAGTTCGTCCGGGAAGGCTAGGGCGCCCGGACACGTGCATGGTGGGTACCGCGCGGCCGAGCGGGTACCCACGCCACATGGCCATCCAACGACCGAACCCGTTCCAGTGGCTTCGCTACACGTTCGGCGGGCGACTGCCGGACCGGTACCGCGACTGGGTGCTGCACGACGTGACCAGCCGCAACTGGCTGTGGCGCTTCGTGTTGCGCATCGTGGTCGAGGCGTCGCCCTGGCTGGTCGTCGGGTTCGTCGTACTGACGCTGTTCACCCCGCTGCCCGTCGGCCTCGTGATCGCGGCGCTCGGTCTCGCGCTCGTGCTCAGCCTGTACTTCACGGTCACGAGCGCCGACGAGCTCACCGAGGCCCGGCTGGTCAAACACGGCTTCGAGGCCGGCACCGGCAAGGCGACGCGCAAGGCTCGCCACCGGCCTCCGGGGTCGGGCGTGTTCGACACCTAAGCGACCTTCGCCCACCAGACGTCGAATAGGACTGCAGTGTGTCCCGGTACGCCTCCGGATCCGGGCCGGTCGGCAGCGTGCCGGCCAGCGCCGGTGCGCGGTGGCCAGGCCCTTGGGGCCGAAGCCGGACACGTAGATGGGCACGGGCTCCTCGGGCAGCGTGTAGATCCGCGCGCCCTCGACCGTGTAGTACTCGCCGCGGTGGTTCACCACGCCGCCCCGGTGCGGCTTCCGGATCACCTCGACGGCCTCGTCCAGCATGGCCGGCCGCACGTCGGCCGACGGCCACGGGTCACCGAGGACATGCTCGTTCAACGCCTCGCCGGAGCCGACGCCCAGCACGAACCGGCCATCGAGCCGCACCGCAGCGGTCGCCGCCGCCCGCGCGACGACGGCCGGGGTGCATCCGCATGGTCGGGCACGTCACGGCCGTGGTCACCGGCAGGTCGACGGCCTCGGACAGCGCGCCGATGACCGACCGCACGAACGGGCTCTGGCCCCGCGCGTCGAGCACGCCTCAATCCGGGGAGGTGTCGGACGGGATCGGACGGGTAGCCAGTCCGGGTACCAGACCGATGACGAGGAGGACTCAAGGTGACCACCATTGAGAAGTCGGTGGACGTGGGCGCCCCGGTGAGCACCGCGTACAACCAGTGGACGCAGTTCGAGACGTTCCCGCGCTTCATGGCGGGTGTCGACGAGATCACCCAGCGGACGCCCACCCGGACGCACTGGAAGACGACCATCGGCGGCGTGACCCGCGAGTTCGACGCGGAGGTCACCGAGCAGCACCCGGACGAGCGGATCGCATGGCATTCCGTGGACGGCCCGCACCACGCCGGCGTGGTGACCTTCCACCGGATCGACGACACCACGACGCGCGTGCACCTGCAGATGGAGTACGCCCCGGAGTCGCTGACCGAGAAGGCCGGCACGGCGCTCGGCGTGGTGGGGAACCGGATCCAGAGCGATCTGAACCGCTTCAAGCAGTTCATCGAGCGCCGCGGCAGCGAGACCGGTGCGTGGCGCGGCGAGGTGGAGCGGCCACCGCAGCAGGGCGAGCACGGTGTCACCGGCGACCGTGGCGGCACGTCCGCGCGCAGCGTCCCGCCGGGCGCGCTGGACGAGGAGGACTTCGCGTCCGAGCACTCCCGCCCGACCTACGCCGACGAGCCGGCCACCGAGAGCCACGACGAGTCGGTGCCGCGCGGCCGCGGCGGCGCGGGCGGCATGGACACCCACTGATCTGTCCCGAGTGGACATCAGGCCGGACGATGAGTTTGCGCGACGGCGCCGGTCTGTAGTCGTATGAGCGTTCCACACGAGAACTCGGGAGGCCACGTGTCGCTACCGGACGTCGTGAGCGGGCAGGAGTGGCTGGCGGCCCGCAAGGCGTTGTTGGTCAAGGAGAAGGCGGCGACGCGCGCCCGCGACGAGCTGAACGCCGAACGCCGCCGGCTCCCGATGGTGCTCGTGGACAAGCCGTACGTATTCACCGGGCCGGATGGCGAGGCGAGCCTGCTCGACCTGTTCGAGGGCCGCCGGCAGCTGATCGTGCACCACTTCATGTGGACCTACGACATGCGGCCGGACGGTACCGAGATCCCGAGGACGACCGGCTGCCCGAGCTGCTCGGCGACCGCGGACAACATCGGGCACCTCGCCCACCTGCGAGCGCGGGACACGACGCTGGTGGCCGTGTCCCGCGCGCCGCAGTCCTACCTCGCGCCGTTCCGGGCGCGGATGGGGTGGACGTTCCCCTGGTACTCCTCGGCCGGCAGCGACTTCAACCACGACTTCCACGCGACGGTCGACGAGCGGGTCGCGCCCGTGCTGCTCAACTACCGCACGGAGGCGGAGCTGGCCGAGGCCGGCATCGAGTGGGGCCCGGCCCGGCGCGGCGACTACCCCGGCATCAGCGCGTTCCTGCGGGACGGCGACCAGGTCTTCCACACCTACTCGACGTTCGCCCGCGGCCTCGAGCAGCAGGGCGGCACCACCGCCTACCTCGACCTGACCGCGCTCGGCCGGCAGGAGGCGTGGGAGCAGCCGCCGGGCCGCGCGACCGGGCTGGGCGCGGGCGCCGGCAGTCCCGACGTGCGCTTCCACGACGAGTACTAGGCGAACACCAGCTCGTTGTTGATCATCGCGGCGGCGAACGAGCCGGCGCCGGCCGCGGTGATCACCTGCAGCATCGGGTCGACGACGTTTCCGGCCGCCCACACGCCGGGCACGCTCGTGCGCCCCGTCTCGTCCACGCGAACCCAGCCCCGCTCGTCGACCTCGCAGCCGAGGTCGGCCAGCAGGGTGCCGGCCGGCACGAACGTCGACGCCACGAACACCGCCCCGCGCGGCACGACTCGGCCGGCCACCTCGACCCCGGTGAGCCGGTCGCCCTCGGTGACGATCCGCGTGATCTCGCCCGGCACGACCTCGATGCCGCGGTCGGCGAGCCGCTCGTCAGCGACCGGTTCGGTACCCGGGAACAGCACCACGTCCGCCGACCACTGGCCGACCAGCAGCGCCTTGTGCACGCCCAGCTCGCCGGTCGCGATGACGCCGAGCGGCCGGTCCCGCACCTCGTAGCCGTGGCAGTACGGGCAGACCACCACGTCGGTGCCCCACCGCTCGGCGAGCCCGGGGATGTCCGGCAACTCGTCGCGCAGGCCGGTGGTGACGAGCAGCCGCCGCGCGGCGAGCGTCCGTCCCCCGGCCAGCCGAACGGCGAAGCCGGGCTCGGCGGTGAGCACCTTGTCCTCGATGATCTCGACCCCGTAGCCGGCTACCTCCGCCCGCCCGACCGCGAGCAGGTCGGCCGGCGCCATTCCATCCCTGGTCAGGAAGCCGTGCACACCGACCGCACGCGCGTTGCGCGGCTCGCCCGCGTCCACGAGCGCGACCCGCCGCCTCGCGCGGCCCAGCACCAGCGCCGCCGACAGCCCGGCCGGGCCGCCGCCGACGATCACCACGTCGTACATGTTCGACCACCTCCGCGGCCAGCGTGCGCACGGTGTTCCTGCATCGACAACGTTTGTTGCCGATACTGGGAACATGTCCATTACCGAAGCACTGTCCGAGGTCGGCCCCCGGCTCCGGCACGTCCGCCGACATCGTGGCGTCACGCTGGCGGAGCTGTCCGAGGTCACCGGCATCTCGAAGAGCACGCTGTCCCGGCTGGAGTCCGGCCAGCGCAAGCCGAGCCTGGAGCTGCTGCTGCCGATCTCGGCGGCCCACCAGGTGCCGCTGGACGAGCTGGTCGGCGCGCCGCAGGTGGGCGACCCGCGGGTGCGGCTGGCGCCGCGGCAGGTCGGCGACCGGACCGTGATACCGCTGACCCGGCAGCCGGGCGGGCTCCAGGCATACAAGATCATCATCCCGGTCACCACCGAGGAGCCGGTGCCGCGCACGCACGAGGGCTACGAGTGGCTGTACGTGCTCGCCGGCCGGCTCCGGCTGCTGCTGGCCTCGCACGACACCGTGCTGCGCCAGGGCGAGGCGGCGGAGTTCGACACGCGGCTGCCGCACTGGTTCGGCGCGGCGGGCGGGCGGCCGGTGGAGGTCCTCAGCCTGTTCGGCAAGCAGGGCGAGCGGATGCACGTCCGTGCGCGCCCGCGCAGGTAGCGCGACCGCCATGGCCTGGCCCGATCCGGGAGTCCGATGTGGACACTCCGCCGGGATCGCGCCCAGTGAGCGGCTGTCGTCGGTCTACATCCCGGCATGGGGCCGGCCACCCCACCCCGCGAGTCCAACACTCCCGACCCGCGAGTCCAACGTTCCGAACCCGCGAGTCCAACACTCCGGACCCGAGTCCAACACATTCCCGACCCGCGAGCCCCTCTCCGAACTGCCAGTCACGGGGTGGCTCAGCGGCGCGGGTCCACGTGGATCTTCGGGGCGGCGCCCCACTCCGGCCGGCGTCGCCCAGCCAGCACGTCCGCGACCTCGTCCAGCCCGACCGTCGCGGCGACGAGTGGGCGTGGGTCCACCGCACCCGAGGCGTACCGCTCGATCGCGCCCGCCAGGCCGCCCGAACCGCTCAGTACCCCGACGGCCGTCACGTCCTTCAGCACCAGCGACCGGCTGTCCACCACGCTCGGCTCGCCCGCGATGCCGATGAGCACCACCCGCCCGCCCGGCTCCACGAGCGCCACCGCCCGGGCCGGCAGCGACGGCGCGTTCGACGCGTCGATCACCGCGTCGAACGGCAGGGCCGGCAGTTCGGCGGCCGTCCACGCCGGGAAACCGAGCGACCGCGCGAACTCCAGCGACGACGGTGTCAGGCCGAGCAGGTGCACCTCGACCCCCTCCGCGGCCGCGAACAGCGCGCACAGCAGGCCGATCGTGCCCGGCCCCACCACCAGCAGGCGCTCGGCGGGCAACGCGGCCCGCACCGCGCGCACCGCGTTCGCTCCCGGCTCCACGAGCGCGCCCAGCTCGGCATCGACGGGAGGGTCCACGGGCAGCTCGTGCAGCGCGCGCACCGGTACCGGCAGCCGGGTGGCGAGTGCCCCCGGCCAGCCACGCCGGATGCCGATCTCGTGCCGCTCGGCGCACAGGTGCTGCCGTCCGCCGACGCAGCGCGTGCACCGCCCGCAGCCAAGCATCGTGTCGCCGGTGACCCGCCGGCCGACCCACGAACCGTCCACATCGGATCCGGCGGCGCTGACCACGCCGGCCCACTCGTGGCCGATCCGCATCGGGTACACCGCCTCACCGGTGTGCAGGTAGGTCATCTCGCCGGAGAAGAACTCCGCATCGGTCCCGCACACGCCGCAGCGCTCGACGTCCACCACCGCCTCGCCCGGCCCGGGGACCGGCGCCGGCGCGTCGCGCACCTCGGCGCGCCCGGGACCGGCGATGACGAAGGCGCGGACTGTGGCGTTGCCCATGGTCTTCCAAATCCTAGGCGGAGAAACGCCAGATGCCGCTTCGCAGCGAGGCATGGCCGGCCAGTGGTACGCCGGCCGGCCGCGGATCGCGATCACCAACACCGCCTCGGACCGCAACCCGTGCGACAGCCGCCTGAACCCGCTGCTGATGGCAGCCGCGCCGGTCCTGGCGCCGCGCAGGTCGCCCTGGAGGCCCACTCGCCACGCCGCGGCGGGGCTGGGAGCGGCTGTACCTCGACACAGTCACCGGCGCGGACAACCGGCGCCGACCTCGCCTTTCCTGGTCGGCGCCGGTGGCCACGAGGTCACCCGCGAGTCACCCCGAGCGCTCAGCGCCACGGCACCGCGGGCCCCATGCAGTGGTTCGGGTCGGCCGTGTTGCCCCACGGGACGGTCATGCCACCCGGGACCGAGTGGCAGATCGTGGAGTACAGCGAGTGGCGGACCGTGGCGATCTCCTCGCCGTCCGCGTCGTACGCGTGCACCGCACCCAGCGGCGAGGGGCTGGGATCCGTCCAGTTCGGCGAGTGCAGGATGCGCACCACATAGGTGCCGTTGGCGACGACACCGTCGCGGGTCTGGCCGTTGACGGTGTAGGTCACCCGCGCCACGTCGGAGGTGACCCGGCCGGCCGCCATCTCCAGCCCGGGCTGCTGCGGCGCACCGATGTCCTCATGCGCAGGGGGGCCACCGTTCGAGTAGGTCGCCATGAGGTCGATGCTCACCGGACCCGGCAGCCAGTCCAGCGGCCGCACGTCGTGGAGCTCCGTGTGTTCGGGAAAGAGCGGGGTCTCGCCCGGGTGGCACTCGAAGACGCCGCCCGCCGGGGTGTAGAGCAGCGCGAACTTCCCGGCGGCGTCGTCGGCCACCTGGTAGAGGACCAGGTCCTGCTCGCCGGAGATCCGGCGGCACTCCTCCTCGATCTGCGCCCACTGGTGCGCGGTCACCCCGGCCGGCTCCGGCCGCGGGCGCTCTCCCGGTGCGGGCGGCGCGGTGCTGACGGCCGTGGACGGGTCCGGCACGGCCGGACGGCTGCCCCGGTCGCCGGCTTGCGGCCAGGCGACGGAGGCGATGAGCACGGCCACGGCGAGTCCGGCGATCACGGGCACGAGCCAGGCGGGCCTGCGGGGTTTGGTGACCGCGAGCTCGAGGCGGGCGCGGATGCCGGCGTGCGCGTACGGGGGCAGGTCACGGGGTGGGGGAAGTGTCGTGTTCATGGCTGCTCCAGGGAGGTCGCGGGGACGGCGAGCGAGTCGGCGGACAGCAGCCGCGACAGGCGATCCCGTGCCTTGCTTACCCTGGCCCGCACGCTGCTCTGCGTGATGCCCAGCACGGCCGCGGCGTCCGAATAGGACACCCCGGACCAGATGCACAGGGCCAGCGCCTCCTGCTGCGCCCGGGGCAGCCTGCGCACCGCGGCGAGCACCTCGGCCATCCGCCGCTCGTCGTCCACGCGCGACACGACGTCGTCCGCGTGGTCCGCGGTGGCGGGTTCGGCCGGCACCCGGTCGGCGAGCCGCAGCCGTCTGCGCAGGCCCCGCCGGTGGTTGCGGGTGACGTTGGTGGCCACCGCGAGCAGCCACGGCAAGGCCGAGTCGTGCTCGAGCCGGACCGCGTCGCGTTTGCGCCAGGCCTGCAGGAAGGTCGACTGCGTCAGGTCCTCGGCCGCCGACCAGGACGCGGTGAGGCGGAAGCAGTGGTTGTAGACCGCCTTGGCGTGCCGGTCGAACAGTATGCCGAAGGCGCTCCCGCTGCCGGCCGCCGCGCGGGCCCACAGGACCTCGTCGGACGAGTCGTCGTCGGTCGTCATGTCCTGGTTGTGTCCCCCAGCCGTGACCGTGTTGCCTGCGAAGTTGCCTGCGAACCCGTCGCGCAGGATCATCTCAGCGGTCGCGGCGGTCCCGGGTGTCCTGGCGAAGCTGGTCGGTCCGGTCGGTCAACGAGCTGATCTCGTCGGCGAGCGCCGCGTGGCCCTCGCGCAGCTCGGCATGCGCGTCGGCGAGCAGGGTGGCAGGGTCGTCGGGGCCAGGGCGTCGTCGACGCGGGTGCGGGCGGACGCGCCGAGACCGGCCGACGCGCTGACCTGACCCGCCAGCCGCCGCAGCGAGGCCGAGTTCTCCCGTGCCCGGTTCGCCACCGCACGGTCGCCCGCCCGCCGGTCCCGCTCCGCGCGCACCCGCTGCTCGCCCGTGGTCTCGCCGGTGGCCGACGGGCGCAGGTACCGCCGCTGCGCCGCCTACCTGCTGGTGACCCCGATCGCCGGCGCGATCCGCGCCCTGCTCGCCCCCTGCTCGCGGGCCGCGGTGATCAGCTCCGGCTCCCACCGCGGCGATCTCCTCGCGCAGCCGGAGCAACACCTCCAGGCCGGTCAGCACGTCGGCCGCGGTGCCGTGCCGGACGTCGTCCAGCACGGCCTGGACCAGCGCCAACGCCCGAGCCGCGGAGAGGTCGTCCATGAGTCAGCCTTTCGACGACATTCTTCTCGGCCACCGGCCGCGGGCCACCGGCCGCGGGCAACTCGACGCCTGATCGACGATCACCGCCTCCGACACCGGTTTCCGCACGCCCGGGTGTCGGACCTTTCAAGCTGGGTATCACCCCTCTCGGCCGCCCCGCCGGCGGACGAACCGCACAGGAGGGACAGAGCAGATGGACCTCGAGCCCCGGAGCCGGTCGTGGCGTGGACTTCGGCGGTATGTGGACTTGGTGACCGAGGCGCTCGGCTACACCGGGCAGGCGTTCCACGTGCAGACCGAGTCACCCGTGTCGGCGTACATCCCACTCGACGAGCGGATGCCCACCTTCCCAGACCGGGACGTCGCGCTCTTGTGGGACGAGCGGCACGGCTGGTGCGGCGCCATCGAGACCGCGTCCGGTGAGGACCTGATCGTCGTCGCCTACCTCGGCACCGACGTCCTCCCGTCGCCGCGGAAGGTCGCCCGGTTCGCCTCGAACCTGGTCGCCGGAGCCGGTTCCGGGGTGACCGACCCACCCGGGTTCCGCACCGCCGACGCGGACGACGACCTCGCCGACCGGCTCGCCGAGTACGCGCCCAACCCGGAGCTGGCGCCGACCCGGTAGTCGGGGTCGGCGCCTCGTCCCGGTTTTGTCGGTGGGGTGAGCCATGATGCGCACATGACCCGGAAAACCTGGCATGGCCGTACTTCCGCCCCGGATGCGGAGCACTACCTGGCGCACCACTTAGACTCGCGCGGGTGACGACTGCGCACGGCCGGTCCCGCATGCTCGCCGGACGGCTCGACGTTCCCACCCGGAAGTTCGAGGTCCGCGAGGTGCCGGTGCCCGAGCCGGGGCCGGGCCAGGTGCGCGTCCGGGTGCGGGCCGCCGGAGTGTGCCTGTCGGACGTGCATCTGATCGACGGCACGCTCACCCCGCCCTTCCTCGACGGCGACGAGGTCACGCTCGGCCACGAGGTCGCCGGCGAGATCGACGTGGTCGGGCCGGACGTGCCCGGGCCGTGGGCGGTCGGACAGCGGGTGACGCTGCAGGCCGGTGAGCAATGTGGACAGTGCGCGAACTGCGTGCGGTTCCGCCCGTGCCTCGCCGTGCGTACCCGGGGCGTCGACTACGACGGCGGCTGGGCGCAGTCCGCGCTCGCCAGCCACCACACGCTCGTCGCCATTCCCGACGGCATGCCGTTCGACCAGGCGGCGATCGTGCCGGACGCGGTCTCGACGCCGTGGGGCGCGATCACCGGACCCGGGCGCGCGGCGGTGCCCGGGCGACCGGCGGGCGTGTGGGGCGTCGGCGGGCTCGGCGCGCACGCCGTGCAGCTGCTGCGGATCGTCGGCGCCGCGCCGATCGTGGCCGTCGACCCGCTGCCGGCGGCCCGCGAGCGCGCGCTCGACCTCGGCGCGGACGCGGCGTTCGACCCGGCCGCGCCGGACCTGCGCGACCAGGTGCTCGCGCTTACGGGCGGGCTGGACGTCGCCTACGACATGGCCGGCGTCGGTGCGGTGCGCGAGCAGGCGGTGCGCTGCCTCGGCATCGGCGGCCGGCTCGTGCTGGTCCGCCTGACGCCGGAGCCGCTGACGATCAGCGACAGCATCGGGCTCTCCTTCCGCGGCAAGCAGATCCTCGGCTCGTACGGCGGCGGCCCGGAGGCGGTCGAGCAGCTGATCACGCTCGCCCGCTTCGGCCGGCTCGACCTGCGCCGGTCGATCTCGGGCACGGTCCCGCTGGCGGATGCGGCGGACGCGGTGGCGCGGCTGACGGCCAAGACCGGCGACCCGATCCGGATCATCCTGGAGCCGTGACCCACCCGGTCGTCTCGCTGCTGTCGGCTCGCGCGGCAGCGGGCGCCCGCGCGGACGGGCACCGGCTGGCCCTGGTCGTCGAGGGTGGCGGGATGCGCGGTGTGGTGTCGGCGGCGATGACCGCGGCGATCGAGGAGCTCGGGCTCACCGGCTGCTTCGACCTCGTGGCGGGCACGTCGGCCGGCGCGCTGAACGGCGCCGCACTGCTCGCCGGCGTCGCGGACGGGTGCACTCGCGAGTACGCCGACGGGTTCGCCGGACGCGAGTTCATCAACCCCGCCCGGCTGCTGCTCGGCCGGCCCGCGGTGAACGTCGAGTTCGCACTGGACTACAGCTCGGCGGCGCTCGACGCGCACCGGCACGCCCGGGCCGTGGCGAGCGACATCGAACTGCACTGCGTGGCAACGGATGTGGCCACCGCGGCCCCCACGGCGCTGACCGGAATGTCCACACTGGACGAGCTGCGCGGCGCGCTGCTGGCCACGAGCAGATTGCCGTGGGTCGGCGGCAGGCCGGTCGAGTTCCGCGGCCGGCGCTGGCTCGACGGCGGGCTGACCGAGCCGGTTCCGGTGCCCGCCGCGCTCGCGGCCGGCGCGACGCACGTGCTGGTCCTGCTCACCCGCGCGCTCGGCGTCGTTCCATCGCCGCCGCGTGGCCTGGCCGACCGCATCGTGGAGTGCCGGCTGCGCGCGCTGAACCCGGCCCTGGTCACGGCGTACCGCACGCGGGACGCGAAGGTCCAGCGGATGCTGCGGTCGCTGGTCGACGCGGGCGAGTCCGGACCGCCGTACGTGCTGACCGTCGCGCCCGCGCGGGACGCGCCCGAACCGTCCCGTCTGGAACGGGACAGCGACGTGCTGCGTGCCGCGGCCGAGCACGCCCGGCGCCGGACCCTCGACGCGCTTGCGGCGCACCGGGTGGGCTAGCCGGTTTCGCTCGCGGTTCACCGGATCGGGCGTCCAGCGCGAACAGCACGAGGTGTCGCCGAGGTTCACGACGAAGCCCAGGCTCAGGTCAGTACGGTGCCACGCCGTCGGCCAGCCGGCGCAGTGACTTCTCCACGTACGACTGCGTGATCCGGAACAGGCCGGGGCCGAGGGAGATCCTGGCGACGCCGAGCGCGCCGAGGGCCGCCAGGTCCGCGCCGTCGGGCAGGTACAGGGCGTTGACCGCCGCCGGGCGCACGGCGCCGACGAACGCGGCGAGCACGTCGGCCTCGCGGACGAGGATCGGGTACACGCAGTCCGCGCCGGCCGCGAGGTACGCCTCGGCCCGGGCCACGCCCTCCCGCAGCACCGTGTGCTGGTCGCCGGCGTGCATGAACACGTCCACCCGCGCGTTGATCACCAGGTCCGGGTCGGCCGCGCGCAACCCGGCGATCCGGTCCGCCTGCCGCGTGGTGTCGACGAGCCCGCCGCCGTCGTGGTCGGAGTCCTCGAGGTTGCAGCCGGCCGCCCCCGCCTCGGCCAGCCGGTCCGCGAGCTCGGCCGGGCCCAGGCCGTAGCCGGCCTCGACGTCGACGGTCACCGGCACGTCCACGGCCCGCGCGATCCGGGCCGCGGCGGCGAACATCTCCGCCGCCGGTGCGCCCTCGTGGTCGGCGTAGCCGAGCGACTCGGCGACAGCGGCGGAACCCGTTGCCACGACGGGGAACCCGGCCGCCGCGACGAGGCGGGCGGAGGCCGCGTCCCAGGCGTTGGGCAGCAGCAGCGGGGTGCCGGGGACGTGCAGTGCCCGCAGCCGGGCGCCGGCCGGCTCGGTCACCGCGCGCGCCTCGGCAGCGGCGTGTGGCTGGGCACGGTCAGCCGGTTCCAGCCGTTGATCACCACGATCAACCAGACGACCACGCTGTACTGGTCCTCGGTGAACACGGCGGTGGCGCGCTCGTAGACGTCGTCGGGGATGTCGCGGGTCTGCGAGAGCCGGGTGACGACCTCGGTGAGCTCCAGCGCCGCGCGTTCCTGCTCGGTGTAGAGGTCGGTCTCGCGCCAGGCGTCGAGGACGAACAGGCGGCGCGGGTCCTCGCCGAGCTTGACGGCGTCGGCGCTGTGCATGTCCAGGCAGTACGCGCAGCCGTTGAGCTGGGAGGCGCGCATCTTCACCAGCTCGCCGAGCAGGCCGTCGACGCCCGCGTTGGCGGCGGCCTTGTCGACGTGCTCGGAGAACGCCTTATAGGCCTGGTAGGCGCCCGGCACCTTCTGGATCACTGGGATTCGGTCCGTCATGTCCCCGACGCTAGCCCCGCGCACGCGCACGCGCGCACCCGTGATCCGCGGCCCCCACCCTCTCCGGCAGGGCGCCGTCAAAGTCGATCACCTATGTGGGAGTGGGCGCGGTCTCGCATTGATCGTGTGAGTGTCGCTGTCACATGATCATGTGAGGTGCCGTGTCCGCTGTGTCATCGTTCCCGGTTGCTGTGCTGTCCGATCTGGTGGGTGCTGTTGGTCTGGCGCGTGCTGTCGCGGTTACTGCGGGAGCGCGGTCGCTGACCGCGGTCTGGGAATGGGCGGGGAGCTGCCACCGTGGGCGTTACGGGCGGGCCGTGTCCGGTGGCGGGACCGGCCAGACGGTGCGCCGAACGCGATCGCGGTGGACGGCACGTCGTTGCGGGCACGGTTCGGCCGCTCCGGTGGCACCGGAACACACCTGCTGGCCGGCTCGTGCACGGCGGCGGGCTCGTGGCCGGGCAACGGCAGGTGGCCGCAGGCCCAGTGAGATCGCCTGGCTACAGCCCCTGCTGGACCCGCTGGATCCGCACCAGGTTGGTCGTCACCGCCGACGCCCCGCACACCACCGCCGACCACGCCGGCTACCTGACCAGCCGCGTCCGCACCGGACAAGCACCCCGCACCATGGCCACCCCGCGCAAACCCGCCATCAGCGCCTGCGCCACACCGGCCACACCAACCCCACCCAAGCCCTCCGAACCATGAGCCGAGACATCACCCGACCACTCACCCTGCTCGGAATCCACCCACAACCAGCAACCAAACAGACATTGACGGCGCCCCCACCCTCTCCGGGGGCACCCCGATGAGGTCAAGCCTATCGGTTGGTGGGGGGTCGGTCGGCGATCATGATCCAGTTGTGGACAACCCGGCCAGCTGTGGACAACCACTACCGCCGGATCCGCACGTGGGGCCCGTGTCGGGGGGCGCGGGTAGGGTGCGGGCTCATGTCATCGGAGGCGCCTGAAGTGGTGGACGAGGCGCGTCGGCTCAAGCTGTATGCCTATCTGGACGCCCGGGAGCACCGGCGGACCTACCTGGCGATCATGCGGTTGTTCGCGTCGACGCTGCTCGCCGACCTCTCCGCCGGCGAGGTCGCGGCCGCCGTCGCGAAGGCGGAGCGGCGTGGGGAGGTCGCCGAGGGCGAGTCACGCGTCGACACCGTGATCGCGCGGCTCAAGCAGCTCGTCGAGTGGGGCAACCTCGTGCCCGGGCGCCGCGAGGTCGTCGCCACCAGCATCGCCGAGTTCCAGCACGGCAGCGTCCGCTACCAGGTCAGCAAGCTCGGCGTCCGCGTCCAGCGCGCGGTCGACGACCTGCTGCGCACCACCGAGGGCGCCCGCGAGGTCTCCCGCGAGCTTCTCCCCGCCATCGCCCACGGCCTCGACGAGCTCCTCGACCGTCTCGCCGGGGCCAGCCTCGAGCATGCCCGCGACCCGCACGGCCGTGCCGCGGCGAAGGCCACCGAGCGGCTCGCCGAGCAGGTCACCACGCTCTTCCTCCAGCACGGCGAGCTCGCCGTGACCGTCCGCGACTTCTACGCCTACCTCGGCCAGGTCGTCACCCGCTACCACCTCATGGCCGACGAGATCTCCGGCTTCCGCAACCTCCTCGTCGAGTACATCCAGATGGTCGTGGAGGACGTCCTGCGCTACACCCCCGCCATCGCGGAGGTGCTGATCCGCCCCGAGTTCACGAGCGCGATCCGCCAACTCCTCGCGCTGCTCGCCCCGGCCGGCTCGCTCGGCGCGGACGTCGAGCGCTCCCGCGGCCGCCGCGAGGAGGAGTGGACCGAGCTCACCGACTGGTTCGTCGACCGCCCCGGCCGGCCGAGCCAGGTCACCGCGCTGCGCGAGGCCACCGCCCGCGCGATCGGCACGCTGCTCGCCACCGTCAAGCGCGCCACCTCCGGCGGCGGGCCGGAACCCGGCCGCCGAGCCGAGCTGCTCCGGCTCGCCAGGTGGTTCGACGAGGCGACCCCGGACCAGGCGCACACGCTCGCGGCCGCCGCGTTCGGCCTGTACGGCGCGCGCAACCTGCTGCCCGCCCCCGAGCACGACGGCGACGACGAGCGCACGCCTTGGGCCGACGGCCCGGTCCTCGACATCACGGTCAGCGTCCGCGGCCGGGGCGAGCGCGGCGCCCGCGGCCGCAC